>JALHUB010000183.1 GCA_022865685.1 Dehalococcoidia bacterium
CACTATCCCGCCGTCGAAGGCCTGCGACGCGCCGCCCGCGACAACCACGCGCGCCACAACGGGGACTACTTCGACGACCTCTACCGCGCCCACGCCGCCGTCGGCTGCGCCTTCGAGAAGGACGGCGTGCGCGTCCTGGCGAACCTGGCGCCGGTCAAGGAGCACGAGGTCCTGCTGATGGCGCCGCAGCTCAGCGACTCGCTGAAGGACCGCACCTACGAGACGCTGGCCTGTCTGCGCGACCGCCTGGGCGTCGCTTCGTTCAACCTCGCGCTCTACCTGCCGCCGATCGCGCCCGTCGAGGAGGATTGGCGCAGCTTCCCGGCCATCGTCCACATCGTCGACCGCGGCGACCTCGCTGCCCGCACCAGCGACATCGGCGCCATGGAGCTGTACGCCGCCAGCGTCATCGCCGGCGACCCCTTGCAACTGGCGCGTCTGCTGCGGGATACTCTTTGCGCATAAGTCCGCGCGAAGGAGACGACGACATGGCGAGCGTCGACGTGGTCATCCCCGTCTACAACGAAGAGCACGTGCTGGCAGATAGCGTCGCGACCCTGCGCGACTTCCTCCGCGACAACCTGCCGCACACCTGGCGCATCGTCGTCGCCGACAACGCCTCGACCGACGGCACGCTGGCGGTGGCTCAGCGCCTGGCGGAGGAGAACAACGACGTCATCCCGTTCCACATCCCGCAGAAGGGACGGGGCCGCGCCCTCCGTGCGACGTGGCTCGCCAGCGAAGCCGACATCCTCACCTACATGGACGTCGACCTCTCCACCGACATCGCCTTCTTCCCAGCCCTCGTCGCCGCGATCAGCGACGAGGGCTACGACGTCGCCATCGGCTCACGACTGAAGAAGGGTGCCAAAACGACGCGCTCCTTCCGCCGCGAGCTCACCTCGCGCGTCTACAACGTAATGATCAAGGCCGCCTTCTTCACGCGCTTCCAGGACGCCCAGTGCGGCTTCAAAGCGATCAGCCGTCAGGCGGCGCACGAGATCATCCCGCTGATCAAGAACGAGGAGTGGTTCTTCGACACGGAGCTGCTGATCCTGGCGGAGAAGGGCGGCTATCGCGTCAAGGAGATCCCCGTCCGCTGGCGGGAAGACCCGGACACGCGCGTCAACATCCGCAAGACCGCGATGGAGGACATCCGCGGCCTGACCCGCATGCGCTTCACCCGCATCCCCAAGAAGCCGCCTCGGGGCTAGCATCCCGTAGGCCGGGCATCTTGCCCAGCGACAGCCTGGGGAGCAGTCCGAAAGTACCAACGAAAGTTGGTGCACTTGAACCTTCACGCTCCACGCCAGCCGCGTGATAATCCTCTCGGAAGCGGACAACAATGGGAGGAGACCGAAGATGCGATTGCTGACAGCCACAAGGTTAGTCTTGTTTCCCCTGCTCGCCGCAATTGCCTCGATCCTACTTGTCTCGTGCGGGAGCGGAGCGCGCGACGAAGGCCCCGCCCCGACGCTCGACCAGGTCCATGAGCGGATGAAGGTATCGTCCACCCGCGAGGGGTACATTCTCCATAACACATCTGTCATTAGGGGAGAAGGTGACGAGGGGAGCTACAACGCAGCGATAGAGATCTGGCTCGACGTGCAACACGACTTGGGCAGGACGTCTTATCAAGACGCAGACGGCAATAGGATTCAGATTGTCGCGGGCAGTAGGTCATGGGATACAGACGCCCTCTCCGACCCAGAACCAGCTGAGGCGGAGCCGTGCTTTGGTAACGAGCATGCGCTGTGCCTCCTATGGGAGGGCGCGATGGGCGGCGGCCAACAATCGACCCCGGCCATATCGCGACACGATGGGCGGTTGGTGGTAGACCTCCCTTTCCAGAGCGAGTTCGCCCTGCTTGATGTGGCGTTTCAGATCGAAGGACACTTATACTTGGATCAAAGCACCTTCCTCCCCGTGTCTGGAGCTTTTGAATTTGCGGGCGAATCCGGAGGTACGCCCACGGCGGCTAGCTTCGTGGTAGAGTTTGGCGAGTACGACTTCCTGCCGTCGGGGAGCCTGCCAGATGACTTGTTCGATCCCAAATCAATAGGTTTTGTCACGCCTGCTTCGTAATGTTGACCGCTTAACCGGACCGGCGATACACTTTAACCGGGTGACATGCCATGGCAAACCAGGTAGGAAAACGATACTTCTGCACCAAGTGCGGCTCTGAGTTCATCGTCACCAAGCCGGGCCAGGGCCAGCTCATCTGCTGCGGCCAGCCCATGCAGCAGAAGTGACGACATAGGGGGTGACAGGATGGCTAACCAGCTCGGTAAGCGATTCCAGTGCGAGAAGTGCGCCACGGAAATCCTCTGCATCAAGCCCGGCGACGGTGACGTCGAATGCTGCAGCCAGCCGATGAAGCTGATGCAGCCCAAAGTCCTTCCCTCCGCCGACTAACACGGCCTGGCCACCTGTAGGGTCGGGGCTCTGTACCCGACCCGTTACCACTCCCCGTGACTTATCCTCTTGTGCTCGACCTGACTCTGTCGACGGCCCGCACGCCCGCCTGCTAAGATCGACCCTGCATGAAGACCATCTTCCACAACGCCAACGTCATCACCATGGACGACGCCCGCCCACGCGCCGAGGCCGTCGCCGTCGAAAACGGGCGCATCACCGCCCTCGGCTCCGACGCCGACATCCTCGCCCTCAAAAGCGGCGCCTCCCTCGTCGACTGCCGCGGCGGCGCCCTCCTGCCCGGATTCATCGACGCCCACATCCATCTGCTCGCCTACGCCGTCTCCCTCATCTCCGTCGACTGCTCACCCGCCGCTGTCTCGTCCATCGCCGACATCCAGCACGCGTTGCGTCGCAGGGCCGCGCAGACGCCCGCCGGTCGCTGGGTACGCGCAACCGGCTACGACGAGACCGCTCTCGCCGAGCGCCGCCATCCCACGCGCTGGGACCTCGACGCCGCGGTGCCCGACCATCCCGTGCGCCTCATACACCGCAGCGGCCACGCCTCCGTCCTCAACAGCCTGGCCCTCGCCCTTGCCGGCGTCGGCATCGCCACCGAAGAGCCGCCCGGCGGCTACATGGAGCGCGACCTCACGACCGGCGAGCCGGCCGGCCTCCTCATCGAGATGGACGCCCTGCTCGACGCCGCTATCCCGCGAATCGACGACGCCGAGCTGGCGCGGGCCGTGCATCAGGCAAGCGATAACCTTCTCTCCGAAGGCGTCACCGCAGTCCAGGACGCCACCGCCACCAACGGGCCGGACGAGTGGCAGACGTTCCGGCGCCTCATCGTCGAGGGCCACCTGCGACTCCCCGTGACCGTCTTCGAGGGCTACGAGTCGCTCGGGAAGCTGCCGCGACAGGCGCTCGGCGGCCGCCTGCGGCGCGGCCCCGTCAAGATCGCCGTCAGCGAGCTCGGCGACGAGATCACCCCCGCCGAAGACGACCTGGGGGACATTGTCTGGCAGGCCCACCGTCGCGGCCGCCAGGTCGCCATTCATGCGATAGGCCAGCGTGCCGTCCACGCCGCCGTCCGCGCCATTGAAGAGGCGTGGCGCCGGAAGCCGCGTCGCGACCATCGACATCGCATCGAGCACTGCGGCGTGTGCTCGCCCGACCTGGCGAAGAGAATCGGCGCGCTCGGCATCGCCGTCGTCAGCCAGCCGTCGTTTCTCTATCACAGCGGCGAGCGATACCTCGCGCAGGTTCCGCGCGAAGACCTGCCGCATCTCTACCCCTTCGGCGACCTGCTCCGCGCGGGGGTCCTCCTGGCTGCCGGCTCCGACGCGCCCGTAGTCCCGCCGCGACCGCTCCTCGGCATCCAGACCGCCGTCACCCGCGCCGGCCGGCTCGGCGCCGTCCTCTCGCCGCAACATTCGCTGGACGTCGCGCAGGCGCTCCTCATGCACACCCGCGACGCTGCCTGGTCGGCCTTCCAGGACGACGAACGCGGCAGCATCGAGCCCGGCAAGCGCGCCGACTTCGTCCTCCTCTCGAACGACCCTGCGTCGGTGCCGCCGGACGAGATCGCCGACCTCGACGTGGAGATGACCGTCGTCGCCGGCCAAATCGCCTGGCCGCCGTCCTCCCGCCGTTCCACGTGACCTTGACCCCGCCGGTGTAGGGGCGGGCCCCTGTGCCCGCCCACATATAGGGAGAACCAGACGAACGCCGAGGCTTTCCAGCCTCGGCGTTCGTCTGGTTGACAGCGTATCTGCCCCTGAATATAATCTCCTGCGTCGCCCCGTTCGTTATCCTGGGCAGCGACAGGGTCAACGACCGTGACCGAAGTAGTCGTCCATGACAACGAGAGCTTCGAAGCGGCGCTCCGTCGCTTCACGCGGAAGGTGCAGCAGTACGGCATCCTCTCCGAGGCGAAACGCCGCGAGCACTTCGAAAAGCCCAGCGTGAGG
Organism: Dehalococcoidia bacterium; assembly: GCA_022865685.1. GTDB lineage: Bacteria > Chloroflexota > Dehalococcoidia > DSTF01 > JALHUB01 > JALHUB01. The sequence continues at coordinate 4,389 of JALHUB010000183.1, forward strand.
CGCAAGCGCAAGGCAGCCGCCAAGGCCCGCAGGAGCAGCCGCAGCCGCAGCCGCTAACGCCTTCGCATCTCGGCCACTCCGAAATCAACTGGGGGGACCATGTCGCTGAAAGACCAGATTGCCTCCGACCTCAAGCAGGCCCTCAAAGAGGGCGATGACACCCGCAAGCGCACCGTCCGCCTCCTCATGTCCGCCGTCCACAACGCGGAGATCGAAAAGGGAGCGGAGCTCGACGATGGCGGCGTCCTCGCCCTGATCGTCAAGCAGGTCAAGCAGCGCCACGACAGCGCCGAAGAGTTCCGTCGCGGCAATCGTCAGGACCTCGTCGACAAGGAGGAGAGCGAAGCGGTCATCCTCCAGGCCTACCTGCCGCCCGCGATGTCGCGAGAGGAGATCGAGGCGGCGGCGCGAAAGGTGATCGCGGAGGTCGGCGCCCAAGGCCCGCGCGACATGGGCAAGGTCATGGGCCCGCTGACGGCACAGCTTCGCGGTCGCGCCGACGGCGCCGAGATCAGCGCCGTCGTCCGCGAGCTCCTCGCCCAAATGTCGTAGCGGTCGACCGACCGCGCGCTCGATTCGCCTCGCCGAACCTGACGCTTGACAGTGTTACGCCATATCACGTAAACTACCCATTTGGCGCTGAGTAACAGAACAGCCAGCCAATCAAAGGTCGAAAGACCCCAAATTGACTACGGTCGGCAATAGTGGAGCGCCCAGCGTGCTCCACGCTGTACTGGCTCAGAAACAGGCTTTCGGCCTTTTTGTTGTCTTGAGATCCACGGCGAAACGCAGATTCCCAGGAGGGGTCTACCCGTGCCCACGATAAACCAGTTGGTGCGCAACGGCAGGAAAAAGCTCATCAAGAAAACGAAGGCGCCTGCCCTGCGTTTCACGTATAACGCCCTGACGAACCGGACAGAGCGCGGCAAGGGGTCGCCTCAGAAGCGCGGCGTCTGCACGCAGGTGAGGACGATGACGCCCAAGAAGCCCAACTCCGCGCTTCGCAAGATCGCCCGCATCCGGCTCACCAACGGCATCGAGGTGACAGCCTACATTCCCGGCGAAGGGCACAGCCTCCAGGAGCACTCTGTCGTCCTCATTCGCGGCGGACGCGTCAAGGACCTGCCCGGCGTGCGCTATCACGTCATTCGCGGCGCCCTCGATGCCCAGGGCGTCGACGGACGTAATCGCGGACGCAGCAAGTACGGGACGCGCAAACCTGGCGGCAAGACGCAATAGATAGCGGAGAGAACGGAACATGCCAAGGCGGGCCAGAGTTGTCAAACGGGTCATAGCACCCGATGCTAAGTTCCAGAGCGGAGACCTGGCCAAGTTCATCAACCGCATCATGTACAGCGGTAAGAAGAGCACGGCCGAACGCATCATGTATAAGACCATGGACCTGCTGGAGGCGCAGACCCACCGCAACCCGCTCGACACCTTCGAGCAGGCGCTGCGCAACGCCACGCCGGTCGTCGAAGTCAAGCCGCGGCGAGTCGGCGGCGCAACCTACCAGGTCCCTGTCGATATTCGCGCCGAAAGGCGGGGCGCCCTGGCGATGCGCTGGCTTATAGCCTCTGCCCGCTCGCGCAAGGGCCACTCCATGGCGGAGAAGCTGGCCGCGGAGCTCAGCGACGCCGCCTCCGGACAGGGCGCCACCGTCAAGAAGCGGGAAGACACCCACCGCATGGCCGAGGCGAACCGAGCCTTCGTCCACTATCGCTGGTAGTTAGTGAGGCACTTACCGGTGCCTCCTCATTCTGAGGATAGAACCAAGAACATTGATCGTATCGACGAAGCCCCGTTCGCGGGGGATAGAAGTCATGGTTAGGCAATTTCCTATCGAGCGCCTTCGCAACATAGGCATCATTGCCCATATCGACGCCGGCAAGACGACCGTCACCGAACGCATCCTCTATTACACCGGCCGAACCTATAAGATCGGCGAGGTCCACGAGGGCACGGCGGTGATGGACTGGATGGCCCAGGAGCGCGAGCGCGGCATCACCATAACCGCCGCCGCCACCACCTGCGAATGGTGCGAGCACCAGGTCAACATCATCGATACCCCCGGCCACGTCGACTTCACCGTCGAGGTGGAGCGAAGCCTGCGCGTTCTCGACGGCGGCGTCGTCCTCTTCGACGCCGTCGCCGGCGTGGAGCCGCAATCCGAGACGGTCTGGCGGCAGGCCGACCGCTACAGCGTCCCCCGCATCTGCTTCGTCAACAAAATGGACCGCATCGGCGCCGACTTCTGGAACACGATCGCCATGGTTAAGCAGCGCCTCGGCGCCCGGCCTGTCGCCATCCAGATACCGATTGGCGTTGAAGCCGGCTTCGAAGGCGTCATCGACCTCGTCGACGAGGTCGCCTGGTACTTCCCGCCGGAGACGCACGAGAACCCGGACGTGCTGCCGCTGACCGATGAGCTTGCCGCGCAGTGCGCACCGCATCGCGACCATCTCATCGAGACCCTTGCCGAGGTGGACAACCAGGCGATGATCAGCTATGTCGAAGGTCGCAAGCCGACGGCGGCGGAGATGAAGAAGGCGATAAGGCGCGCGACGCTGGCAGGGGCTATAACCCCCGTCATGTGCGGCTCCGCCCTGCGAAATAAGGGCGTACAACCCCTCCTCAACGCCATCGTCGACTACCTCCCGGCTCCCATCGACGTCCCCCCGATAACCGGCACCAACCCCAAGAACAACCAGACCGTTCAGCGCACAGCAGATGATAATGAGCCGTTCACGGCTCTCGCCTTCAAGATCGTCGCTGACCCCTACGTAGGCAGGCTCGCCTACTTCCGCGTCTACAGCGGGCAAATGAAGACCGGCGCTACCATCCTCAACGCCACCCGCAACGAGCGGGAGCGTGTCGGACGGCTCCTGCGAATGCACGCCAACCGCCGCGAAGAGGTGGAGGAGGTGCATGCGGGCGGCATCGTCGCCGCCGTCGGCCTCAAGAACACCTTCACCGGCGACACCCTCTGCGACCGCACGCACCCCATCGTCCTCGAGGCGATTCGGTTCCCGGAGCCCGTCCTCTCGGTGGCCATCGAGCCGAAGACCAAGGACGACCAGGACCGCATGGGCGACACGTTGACGCGCCTGTCGGAAGAAGACCCGACCTTCCGCACCCGCTACGACGCCGAGACCGGCCAGACCATCATCTCCGGCATGGGCGAGCTTCACCTGGAGGTGATCGTCGACCGCATGCTGCGCGAGTTCCGCGTCGATGCCAACGTCGGCAAGCCGGAAGTCGCCTACAAGGAGACGATAACGCGCGCCAATCGCACCGAAGGCCGTTTCGTGCGCCAGAGCGGCGGCCACGGCCAGTATGGCGACGTCTGGCTGGAAGTCGAGCCCAGAGAGCGCGGCGCCGGCTTCGAGTTCGTCGACAAGACGGTCGGCGGCGTCATTCCGCGCGAGTTCATCTCCCCCGTGCAAACGGGCGTGAAAGAGGCGCTGGAAAACGGCCCCGTCGCCAGCTATCCCGTCATCGACGTCAAGGTAATGCTCGTCGACGGCAGCTACCACGAGGTCGACTCCTCGGAGCTCTCCTTCCGCATGGCCGGTTCCATCGGCATGCGCAAGGCGCTCGAGCGGGGCGATCCAATCCTGCTGGAACCGATCATGAAAATCGAAGTGCTGACGCCGGAGGAGTCCTTTGGCGACATCATGGCGGATATTAACGGCCGTCGCGGCCACGTCACCGGCATCGATTCGCGCAACGGCCTGCAGGTCGTGCGAGCGCTCGTGCCGCTGGCGGAGACATTCGGCTACGCTACCGACCTGCGCTCGCTCTCCCAGGGGCGGGCGAGCCACAACATGGAGTTCGACCATTACGAGGAGGTACCCGCGGGGGTCGTCGAGAAGCTCGGCATACGGGTGAGACGGCCGACAAGGGCTTAGAACAGGTATCTCAGGCCGGCGGGCCTGCCGGCCGGCCCTCCAGAGGCGGGTAAAGAGGCGGGCGGCCGTAGGGCATTAGTGGACAGGGCAGCTTAACATGGTATCAAAGCAGAAGATAAGGATCAGGCTTAAGGGCTACGACCACCGTCTCCTCGACCAATCGGCAAGCCAGATCGTGGAGGCCGCAGAGAGGACGGGCGCCGCCGTAGCAGGCCCGATACCCCTGCCTACGGAGATCAAGAAGTTTACAGTCATCCGCTCCCCCGTCATCGACAAGGACTCGCGGGAGCAGTTCGAGATACGCACTCATAAGCGGCTCATCGACATTCTTGAGCCGACGGCAAAGACGGTCGACACGCTGATGCGGCTGCAGTTGCCCGCCGGCGTAGACATCGAGATCAAGCTGTAATGAATATCGAAGGCATAATCGGCAGGAAGATCGGCATGACCCAGCTCTTCGACGAGAAGGGCGAGGTCCACGGCGTAACCGTCGTCGAGGCCGGCCCCTGCACAGTCGTCCAGGTCAAGAGCGCCGAGAACGACGGCTACAGCGCCGTGCAGCTCGGCTTCGGCGCCGCGAAGCGCGTGAACCAGCCGATGAAAGGACATCTCAAGGGTCTCGGCGACTTCCGCTACCTGCGCGAAGTCCGCGTCGACGACGCCTCGAAATGGAAAGCCGGACAGAAGGTAGGCGCGGAGCTGTTCAACTCCGGCGACCACGTCGACGTCACCGGCGTGTCCAAGGGACGCGGCTTTGCCGGCGGCATGCGGCGCTGGGGGTTCCGCGGTGGTCCGCGGACCCACGGTCAGTCGGACCGCGCGCGCGCTCCCGGCTCCATCGGGCCGGGCAACTCGCCGGGGCACGTGGTCAAAGGCCTGCACATGGCCGGACACATGGGTGACGCCCGCGTCACGGTCCGCAACCTGCGCGTTATCGAGAGCGACCCGGCGAAGGGCCTCCTCTTCCTCGAGGGCGCCGTCCCCGGGGGCAAGAACGGTCTCCTGCGCATCCGCCTTTCGCCGAAGACGTCACGTGCCCGCGCCAAAGCGCAAGACAAGGCCGAGTAAGAACGAACTATGAAACTGAACGTCGTCAACACGGAAGGCAAAGGGGTCGACCCCATCGACGCCGACGACGCTGTCTTCGGCATCGAGCCGAACCCGTTTGTCATCCACCAGGCGCTCCTGGCGCAGCTTGCCAACAGGCGCACCGGCACGGCGAAGACGAAGACCCGCGGCGAGGTGGCCGGCAGCACGGCGAAAATCCGCCGTCAAAAGGGCACAGGCCGTGCCCGGCTGGGCGCTGCGAGCGCGCCGACGATCCGGCACGGCGGCGTCGCCTTCGGCCCCCGGCCGCGCAGCTTCGACCAGCGCTTGCCGAAGCGCATGCGTCGACTCGCCATCCGCTCCGTCCTCTCCGCGAAGGTCGCCGAGGGCTCGCTGCGAGTGCTCGACGCCCTCGCCTTCGAGCGGCCACGGACGAAAGAGATGGCGTCACTGCTGCAAACGCTCGGACTGGACCGCTCGACACTCGTCGTCACCGAGACCAGCGACCGCGGTGTCCTGGTGAGCGCCCGCAACCTTGAGAAGATCGACGTGCTAGCAGCGTCGTACCTGAACGTCGGCGACATGCTATCGCATCAGAACTTGCTTATGACCGTCGGCGCCGTGCGACAGGCGGAGCGGCTCTGGGGTGGCGAACGAGCGTTGCGCCGCCGGGCTCCGCTTCCGGAGCTTCAGTCCCAGCCTGTAGCTGTGACTCCGTCCGCCCCATCGCGGACGCGGCGGCGCCCCACAGCGCCTGCCCCACTCGAAGCGCCCGTTGCCGAGAAGCCCGCCCCGCGTCGGCGACGCGTAGCGTTAGCCCCGGCCGAGGCGCCCGCTCCCGAGAAGCCCGCCCCGCGTCGGCGTCGAATGGCGGCGGCCTCCCCGCCCGAAGCCTCCGTGCCCAAGAAGACCGCCACGCCACGGCGCCGCAAGACACCGTCGACGCCTGAGGAAGGTGCGGCCAATGCCTAAGCAGATCCATCCCTACGCCGTCATCCTGAAGCCGCTCGTCACCGAAAAGAGCACCATACTTGCCGGACAGAACAAGTACGCCTTCGAGGTCGTGCGGGCCGCCAACAAGCATCAGATAAAGGAAGCCGTCGAGCTTGCCTTCAGCGTCGAAGTGAAGGCCGTCAACGTCATGAACGTGCCCGGCAAGAGCAAGCGCTATCGCATGGGCCAGGCGTCCGCGCCCGATTGGAAGAAGGCCGTCGTCACCCTTAAGCCGGGGCACAAGATAGAGCTCATCGAGGGCATCTGATGACCGGAGCAGCAACCACCATCACACGAGGCCGATCCCATGGCCGTTAAGCAGTACAAGCCCACGTCGCCCGGACGGCGGGGAATGACCGGCTTCACCTTCGAAGAGGTCACCAAGAAGAGGCCGGAGAAATCCCTCCTCGCGCCGCTCAAGAGCAAGGCCGGACGCAGCAACCAGGGCCGCATCACCGTGCGCCATCGCGGCGGCGGCGCCAAGCGACGCCTGCGCATCATCGACTTCAAACGCAACAAGACCGGCGTCCCCGGCCGCGTCGCCGGAATCGAGTACGACCCGAACCGGACGGCCCGCATCGCCCTCATCTACTACCGCGACGGCGAAAAACGCTACATCCTGGCGCCTGTCGGCCTCAAAGTCAACGACATGATAGAGGCGGGCCCCAACGCCGAGATCCGCCCGGGCAACGCCCTGCCCCTGCGCAACATCCCGACGGGCACCGCCATCCATAACATAGAGCTCAACCCCGGCAGGGGCGGCCAGATAGTCCGCAGCGCCGGCTCCACGGCGCAACTCATGGCCAAAGAGGGCGAATTCGCCCTTGTGCGCCTGCCCTCCGGCGAACTGCGACGCGTCCCCGCCGGCTGCACAGCAACGATCGGACAGGTCAGCAACGTCGAAAACAGCATGGTCAAGCTGGGCAAAGCCGGGCGCTCCCGCTGGAAGGGCAGCCGCCCCACAGTCCGCGGCTCCGCCATGAACCCGCGCGACCACCCGCACGGCGGCGGCGAAGGCAAAGCGCCCATCGGCATGCCCGGGCCCAAGACGCCCTGGGGCAAGCCCGCCCGCGGTTTCCGCACACGGCGCCGCACCGACGGCGACAAGTACATCGTCAGAAGCCGGCACAACGCCTAGGAGCTAACAGTGTCACGTTCGACGAAAAAGGGACCCTACGTTGAGCCCAGGCTGATGAAGAGGGCGGAGATGGTCCGTCGCTCCGGTCAGCGCACCGTCATCCGGACCTGGTCGCGCGCCTCGACGATTATGCCGGAGATGGTCAACCTCACCATCGGCGTCCACGACGGCCGCCGGCACGTGCCCATCTTCATCACCGAAAACATGGTCGGACACAAGCTTGGCGAGTTCGCCATCACGCGGCTCTTCCGCGGCCATGGCGGCCGCTCCGCCCAGACAAGCAAAGTCGTTCGCAGAAAGTAAGAATTCGCCGTAGGGTCGGGACTCCGTGCCCGACCAGAAAGTAGACCAGCAAGGTCATCTGTAGGAAGTAAACAGAGATGGAAGTAAGCGCCAGGGCAAAGCAAGTGCGCGTCTCGCCGCGAAAAGTACGGCTGGTCCTCGAGAACCTGCCCGGCAAGCGCGTCGACGACGCCCTCAACATACTGCGCTTCCTGACCACGCCCAGCGCCCGGCACGTCGCCAAAGTCGTCAAGTCCGCGGCTGCCAACGCCGAGAACAACTTCCAGCTCGAACCCAGCGGCCTGCGCATAAAGGCCGCCTGGGCCGACGAAGCGCCGCGCTTCAAGCGAACTCGCGCACGAGCCCGCGGCCGCGCCAGCCGCATCGTGCACCGGACCAGTCATATCACCGTCGTCGTCGAAGAGGAGGGACAGCGTGGGCCATAAGGTTCATCCCATCGGCTTCCGCCTGGGTGTCATCTTCGGATGGCAAAGCAAGTGGTACGCCGACCGCCATTACCGCGACCTCATCCACGAGGACCTCACCATCCGCAACTTCATCGCCAAGACGATGCGCGATGCGGGCGTCTCCCGCGTGGAGATCGACCGCAACGCGAACATGGTGCTCGTCACCGTCCACACCGCCCGCCCCGGCATCGTCATCGGCCGCGGCGGCCAGAAAGTCGACGAGCTGAGGCAGCGGCTGGACACGCTGACCGGACGGCGCGTCCGCGTCAACATCGTCGAGATCCGCCAGCCAGAACTCGACTCCACGCTCGTCGCCCGCAGCGTCGCCGAGCAGCTCGAAAGGCGTGTCTCCCACCGCCGCGTCATGAAACAGGCCGTCACCCGCACCATGCAGCGCGGCGCGGAAGGCATCAAGATAATCGTCGGCGGCCGGCTCGGCGGTGCCGAGATGTCCCGCCGCGAGACCGAGAAGTCCGGCCGCGTGCCCCTGCACACGCTGCGCGCCAACATCGACTACGGCACCGCCGAAGCGCGCACCACGTTCGGGCGCATCGGCGTCAAGGTCTGGATATACAAAGGCGAGATCCTGCCCGAGCCCAAGGCCGCTCCGCCCGTCGAAGCGCCGCCCGCCGCCAAAGAGGCACCGGTGGCGGCCGAAGGGGCGCCTGAGGTGGCCGAAGCGGCGGCCCGCCAGACCGAAGAGGCTGTCGCCCCCGTCGCGCCCGTCGCGCCCGCCGAAGGGGCGCCTATGGCGACCGCGGAGGAGGCTCCCTCGGAGTAGACCATGCTTCAACCCAAGCGAGTCAAGCACCGCAAGCACCACCGAGGCAAGATGCGGGGCCGCGCGCCCGGCGGCAACCAGGTCACCTTCGGCGAGTTCGGCCTCCAGGCCCTCGAATGCTCCTGGATCGACAGCCGCCAGATTGAGGCCGCCCGTCGCGCCATAACGCACCACGTCCGCCGCGGCGGCAAGGTGTGGATCCGCATCTTCCCCGATAAGCCGGTCACCGCCAAGCCGGCGGAGACCCGCATGGGAAGCGGTAAGGGCGCGCTCGACCGCTGGGTCGCCGTCGTCAAGCCGGGCCGCATGCTCTTCGAGCTGTCCGGCGTCAAGCAAGAAGACGCTCAGGAAGCAATGCGCCTCGCCTCGCACAAGCTGCCCATCGAGACCCGCTTTGTAGTCAGAGAACACGAGGGAGTATAGCGATGGCGCGAAGGCGCAAGAAAACGGTATCAGAGGAGCTCCGCGGCCTTTCGGACGAAGAGCTGGCCCGCAAGCTGGAAGAGGCGTATCGACAGCTCTTCACCCTGCGCCTGAAGCTCTCCACCCGGCAGCTCGCCAACCACCGAGAGCTTCCCAAGGTGAGGCACCAGATAGCCCGCATCAAGACCTTCCAGCGGGAACGAGAGCTGGCCGCGGCCTGGGAAGCGGCCCAAAAAGAGGTGAGCTAAGACCTGTATACTCGCCGGAAATCGCGCGTCGGCGTCGTCACCAGCGACAAGATGCAGAAGACCGTCGTCGTCGCCGTCGAGAGCCACAAGCGCCACCCGCTGTACAACAAGAGGATCCGCCGCACCACACGCTACAAGGTGCACGACGCCAATGACCTCGCCAAGGTCGGCGACATCGTGCGCATCGTCGAGAACCGCCCCCTATCGCGCGAGAAGCGCTGGCGGCTCGCCGAAATCGTGACGCGACGCGAAGTGGCGGAGATCGCCCCGCGCGAGATCGACGCCTCCATGCTCGGCATCAACCGGCCGCATACCGAGAGCGCCGCCGCGACGGCTGAAGCGCCCGCTGTCGAAGCGCCTGCCGCGGAAGAGGTGGAGATGTCGGTGGAGGAGCAGGCGCCGCCGCCAGCCGAGTCCGAGGCGGAGCCCGTAGCCGAAGCACCCGTCGCCGAGGCCGAAGCCGTGCCGGCCGAGTCCGAGGCGGAGCCCGTAGCCGAAGCACCCGTCGCCGAGGCGGAAGCCGTGCCGGCCGAGTCCGAGGCGGAGCCCGTAGCCGAAGCACCCGTCGCCGAGGCGGAAGCCGTGCCGGCCGAGTCCGAGGCTGAACCGGAAGCCATCGCTGAGCAAGAGGAAGCACAGACCGAGGAATGATCCAGATATACTCACGACTCAAAGTTGCCGATAACAGCGGCGCCCGCCAGATCATGTGCATCCAGGTATCCGGCGGCACCGGCCGGCGCTACGCCCGCGTCGGCGACATCATCGTCGCCAGCGTAAAGCAGGCGCAGCCCGGCGGCAGCGTCAAAAAGGGCGAAGTCGTCAAAGCCGTCATCGTCCGCACGGCCAAGACCTACGGACGCCGCGATGGCTCCTACATCCGCTTCGACGACAACGCCGCCGTCATCCTCAGCGATAAAGAGAACCCCAGGGGCACCCGCATCTTCGGGCCGGTCGCCCGCGAGCTGCGAGAGCGCAACTTCATGAAAATCGTCTCCCTCGCGCCGGAGGTGGTCTAGCGTGAACAAGATCAAGCGCGAAGACACAGTGCTGGTAATCGGCGGCAAGGACCGCGGCAAGCAAGGCACGGTGCGCACCGTCCTCGTCCGCGAAAGCCGCCTCATCGTCCAGGGCGTCAACATGGTCAAGCGCCATCAGAAGCCGAAAGCCCAGGGGACCCAGGCCGGCATCATCGAAAAAGAGGCGCCGCTCCACGTGTCCCAGGTCGTCCTTATCTGTAAAAGCTGCCGCAAGCCAACGCGCGTCGGCTTCAGCCACCGACCCGACGGCCACAAGGCCCGCGTCTGCCGCAAGTGCGGCGAGTTCATCGACTAGGTTGCAGGGGAGGACTAAAGTCCTCCCGCGGAGTACGGAGATTATCATTTGCCGCCGCGATTGAAGGAGTTCTACCGCCAGGAAGTGCTGCCGGCCCTAACCAAGGAGTTCAACTACGGCAGCGTCATGGAGGTGCCACGGTTGGAGAAGGTCGTCGTCAACATCGGCCTCGGCGAAGCGCTGCAGAACCCGCGCGCCCTCGAGACCGCCACCGCCGACATCGCGACCATCACCGGCCAGAAACCCGTTGCCAACCGAGCCAAGCGCTCCATCGCCAACTTCAAGCTGCGCCAGGGAAACCCCATCGGCCTCAGCGTCACCGTCCGCGGCGACCGCATGTGGGAGTTCTACGACCGCCTCGTCAACGCCACCCTGCCGCGCATCCGCGACTTCCACGGCGTATCCAACAAGGCCTTCGACGGCCGCGGCAACTACAGCCTCGGCCTGCGCGAACAACTGATCTTTCCGGAGATCGAGTACGACAAGATCGACCGCATCCGCGGCATGCAGATAGTAATCGTCACAACCGCCCGCAGCGACGAGGAGGGGAAGCGCCTCCTCCAACTGCTGGGCATGCCCTTCAGTCACAACTGAGAGGCTAACCAGAGGAGCAATCAGTGGCCAAGACATCGAAGATAGTCGCATCCCGAAGGCCGCCCAAGTACCCGTCGCGGCAGAAGAACCGCTGCCTTATCTGCGGCAGGCCCCGGGCCTACATGCGTATGTTCGGCATGTGCCGTATCTGTTTCCGCCGATTGGCCCTGGAGGGCCATCTGCCCGGCGTCAAGAAATCAAGCTGGTGACGGAGAGAGGGTGATGACGTGCAAAGGGCAGCGGAAGTACTTTCCGGAGGGGGCGAAGGCATGAACATGACCGATCCCATCGCCGATATGCTGACGCGCATTCGGAATGCCATCATGGCCAGGCACGACGACCTCAAGCTGCCTAGCTCCAAGATGAAGGCATCCATCGCCCGCGTCCTCAAGGACCAAGGCTTCATCAAGGGCTTCGAAGAGGTGGCCGACGGACAAAGGCGTTTCCTGCGCATCCGCCTCGCCTACAGCGGCAAGAAGGAGCCCGTCCTCAGCGGCCTCCAGCGCATAAGCAAGCCCGGCCTGCGCGTCTACGTGCAGAACAGCGAGATACCGCGCGTCTACGGCGGCCTTGGGATCGCCATACTGTCGACGCCGCAGGGAGTCATGACCGGACAGCAGGCATGGCACCGCCACATCGGCGGCGAAGTCATCTGCTACGTCTGGTAGGAGAAGGAACGAGCTAACGTATGTCTCGGGTAGGCAAAATGCCCATAGCAGTGCCGGAGAAGGTCAAGGTCGAGATCGACGGCTGCCACGTCACCGTGCGCGGCCCCGGCGGTGAACTCTCGCGCGACATCGTGCCGGAGATCGAGCTGCGACTCGAAGGCGGCCGGCTCGTCGTCAGCCGCTCCAGCGACGCCCCCCGCGAACGGGCCCTGCACGGCCTCACCCGCGCCCTCATCGCCAACATGGTCACCGGCGTCGATACCGGCTTCTCTAAGATGCTCGAGCTCCACGGCGTCGGCTATCGCGGCGAAATGCGCGGTGCCAACCTCGTCCTCAGCCTCGGCTACTCGCATCCCGTCGAAGTACCGCCGCCGCCGGGCATCACCTTCCAGATGGAGGGCACCAACCGCCTGCTCGTGAAGGGGGCCGACAAAGAGGCCGTGGGGCAGACGGCAGCCGACGTTCGCGCCCTGCGACCGCCGGAGCCCTACAAGGGCAAAGGCATCCGCTACGCCGGCGAATACGTCCGACGCAAGGCCGGTAAAGCCGGCAAAGCTGCGAGGGGTTAGCAGAATATGACAGCAAAGGGAAAGACAGCCGTCGCGGCCAGGCACAGGCGGCACCAGCGTGTCCGCTCCAAGGTCAAGGGCACTGCCTCCCGGCCGCGGCTCTGCGTCTTCCGCAGCCTTTCCCATATCTATGCCCAGGTCATCGACGACGTCGCCGGCCGCACCCTCGCCGCCGCCTCCGATATCGAAAAGGCGCTGGCCGCAAGCCGCGACGGCAAGAAGAAGACCGATGTCGCCGTAGCCGTCGGCGAGCTCGTCGCCCAGCGGGCGCGCGAACGGGGAGTCGAGCAAGTCGTCTTCGATCGCGGCGGCTACCGCTTCCACGGTCGCGTCAAAGCCCTCGCCGAAGCGGCCCGTAAAGCCGGACTGCGCTTCTAATAAGGATTGAACGATGGTTTTTGAACAAGCAGCACCCCCGGAAGTAGAAATCACCGAGAAGGTCGTCCACATCAACCGCGTAGCCAAAGTGGTCAAGGGTGGGCGCCGCTTCCACTTCAGCGCCATCGTCGTCGTCGGCGACGGCAGGGGTAAGGTGGGCATCGGCATGGGTAAGGCCCGCGAAGTCGCGGAAGCGATCCGCAAGGGCTCCACCATCGCCCGCAAGAACATGGTTCAGATACAAATGGTCGGGACAACCATCCCGCACCAGATCCAAAGCAAGTACTGCGCCGCCAAGGTGCTCATGAAGCCTGCCGCCCCTGGCACAGGCGTCATCGCCGGCGGCGGCGTGCGCGCCATCATGGAGGTCGCCGGCATCCACGACGTCCTCGCCAAATCCCTGGGCAGCG
>JALHUB010000184.1 GCA_022865685.1 Dehalococcoidia bacterium
CGGAGGCGTAGCGGATGAGGTCGAACAGGTCGGGGCGCATCATGGGGTCGCCGCCCGTTACGATGAGGATGGGGCGTCCCACGCCGACGAGGTCGTCGATAAGGCGGAACCCCTCATCCGTCGTTAGCTCGCGCGGGTCACGCTTCGGCTGCGCTTCGGCGCGACAGTGGATGCAGGCGTAGGCGCAGGCGCGCGTGACCTCCCAGGCGACGGTGAACGGCGTCTGGTTGAAGTCGACCTCCAGGAGGGGACGTTTGGGCTGTTCGGTCATGTCGATGCGCTGCCTACACTACCATCTTAAGGGTTGAGCGCGGGCGCTGGCGAGAGGGCGTCAGAAGGGACAGACGGCGTCAGGGTTGAACGTGGGGTTGCCGGAAGAGACAGCCATCCGGCGGAAATAGGGGCCGTTCAGCGGCGCGATCAGGGTTTCCCCCGATTCAGACTGATGCCCCGCTCGGTGCACAATGAGAGCGCATTAGGAAGTGGCTCAGACGGTCGCTCTCCGCTCCTGCGGCCGGACCGTCACAGACCGCCTCCGCGGGTTGTCCGCTCTGGTAATGGTGGCGGGACTAGACCGGACAACACGTAACTAACCCAGATCGCCGCCTATTGACCTGTCGAGCCGTGACCGCCCGCGCCGCGCGCCGTCTCCGTCAGCTCCTCAATCTCCACCACGTCCAGCTCCCCCAGTCGCGTCACCACTAGCTGCGCGATACGGTCGCCATTGGCGATTCGATACTCTTCGACATCGCCGAAGAGGTACATGGTCACGAGCACCTCGCCGCGGTAATCGCTGTCGATAGTGCCGAACGTTACGCCGACTCCCTTGGCCGCCAGGCCGGAGCGCGGGCGCACCTGCACGTCGAAGCCGCGCGGGAACTCGATGGCTATGCCCGTGCCCACGCGCAGCGGTCTCCGGCCGAGCACGACATGGTCGCGGCCGTCGACGCAGGCATACAGATCGAAGCCGGAGGAGCCTTCGGTCGCCCGCTCGGGCAGTCGCGCGCCTGGGCGCAATCGTTTCACCTTGAGTAGGCTTGTTTCCATCGCCGGCACTGGACGCGAGTATAAATGGCGCCTGCGATCGCGGGCAAGGCGGCTGCCTCCGATCACCCGAAGGGTGCAGCAGATTGCCGGAGTCGGAAGTGGTCTATTGCTAATAAGAGAACCCGTGATACAATCCGGAACCGTCGGTAGGAATCTGAGCAAGCGGGAGGTTGACCATGGCCGATTTCGGTCTGAATGAAGAAGAACGGATGGTCCAGCAACTGGCGCATGAGTTCGCGGTCAAGGAGATCCGACCTCACGCCGCGTACTACGACGAGCACGAGGAGGTCCCGCGCGACATCATTCTCAAGGCGAACTCGCTGGGACTGTCCGCGGGCATGTTCGGCCAGAGTGAGTCGATTCTCATATCACCGGTCGTCACCGAGGAGCTGTCGTGGGGCGACAGCGGTGTTGCCCTGTCCATCTCGTCGAGCGGGCTGGCGCTGGCTGCCATCGTTGGCATGGGCACCGACGAACAGAAGGACGAGTGGATCCCGAAGTGCATGAGCACCGAGACGGAGCTTCGTTTGGGCGCCTATTGCCTCACCGAGCCGGAAGCAGGCTCCGACGTCGCCAACATCTCCACGACCGCTGTCAAGGACGGCGACGACTACATCCTCAACGGCACCAAGCGTTTCATCACCAACGGCGGTATCGCCGACGTGCACGTGGTCTTCGCGACCGAGGACAAGAGCAAGAAGTGGGGCGGCCTCTGCGCCTTCGCCATCGAAAAGGGCACGCCGGGCCTCTCCATGGGCACGGTCTGGAAGAAGATGGGCATCCGCGCCTCCTGGACGGCGGACGTTATCCTGGAGGACTGCCGCGTGCCCGCCCGCAACCGCCTGGGCCCGCCGCCGGGCGCAGCGCCGGGAACCGGAGGCGGCAGCGGCGCTCTGGGCGCCCTGTCCGCCCTGGAGCGCACGCGCCCGATGATCGGCTGCTTCGGCCTGGGCGTTGGCCGCGCTGCCTTCGAGTACGCGCTGGACTACTCCAAGGAGCGAATCCAGTTCGGCCGTCCGCTCGCTGCCAACGAGGCCATCGCCTTCAAGCTGGCGGACATGGCGATCGAGCTGGACGCCGCGCGACTTCTCATCTGGCGCGCCACCTGGATGGGCCGGACCCACGTTCCCTTCCTCCGCGGCGAGGGCAGCATGGCGAAGGCCTTCCCATCGGACGCCGCCATGCGCGCGACCGTCGAGGCTGTGCAGATACTCGGCGGCTACGGCTATGTGAGCGAGTTCCCGGTCGAGAAGTGGATGCGCGACGCCAAGATATTCCAGATCTTTGAGGGGGCGAACGAGATCCAGCGACTGGTCATCGCCCGCGCCATCACCGGCGGGATCAAGAGCCGCTAGGGGTCGCCACCTAAACGTAGCCGGGACTTTCCAGTCCCGGCCTCCGGATCGACATAGAACCTGTGGATTTTGTCTGGGCCGCTGCTAGCTCAGGGAATGGGCTTGGCGCGGCCCGGATCTTCTCTCGCGGCCGCTTGCTCCTCCGGGCGCAGGCGCGCGACCAGCCACTCCCGCACCATCTGTCGCAGCTCCTCGCGGCGCTGTCGCAGGCTGTGCTTCGCGCCCTGGAGGATGATCAGCTCCTTCGGCTCGCCGGCGCGTTCGTAGACGTAGCGCGAGCATGCCGGCGGCAATCGCCTGTCGAGCTCGCCGTGCACGAGAAGGAGCGGTCTGGGCGCGATTCGAGGCGCCAGCGCCGTCCCCGCCGTCTGCGTGCTGAGCGTGACGACCGCATCGACGTCGCGCGAAAGAGCGGCGGCGTTGATCACCACCGCGCCACCGTACGAATGCCCGACGAGTCCGATTCGCCCCGCGCCCTTCCGCTTCAGGAAAGCGACGCCGGCCAGGATGTCATGCGTGCCCTCCTCGACGTCGCCGGGCGCCACGTGCAGGCGAAAGTCCAGTCGCAGCGAGCTGACGCCGTCCGCGAGCAGGTCGGCGGCCAGCGTGGCGTAGATGGCGTTCGCGGGGCCGTCGAAGCCGCCGTCGGTGCCGCCGACGAAGACAACGCCGCCTCCGCCGCGCCTACCCTCGTGGTAGAGGCAGGAGATGAGGCCGAGCTTCGTCTGGAGATGCACCGGCTTCGCGCTTCCGGCCCGGTCGATGGGCATATATCCCTCCATCGCGCGTAGGTCGGGCGTCTCGCCCGACCGTTCTTCCCTCTGCCGAGCGGGCAAGATGCCCGCTCTACGCGAAAAAGGATGGCCATGCGCTCCTCTAGGAACCGTAGCCGCGACTTTCCAGTCCCGGCGTCAGTCCACGCGCGGGATGCAACAAATGAAGCGCAGCACGCCGAAGCCGCTGTTCACGAACTGGTGCATCTCATTCGGTGCGACGAACACCACGCGGTTGGCCTTGATCGGCGTCTTGCCATCGCTGCTGACGACCTCGCCCTCTCCGGCGAGCACGAACACCTCGTGCTCCCAGTCGTGCGAGTGCCAGGGCGTCGAGCTGCCCGGCTGGACCTCAAAGACGCGCATCACGAAGTTTGGCGCGCCGTCCTCCGGCGAGATGACCAGGCGCAGACTGACGCCGGGCATCTCCTCCCTCTCTGTCACTTGTCGGAAGTCTCGAATCTTCATACCGCACCTCATCGCGTCGGTAGCTTGGTTCTTCGCCGTCGGGCAATTATAGTTGCTGTCGTGGGTGGACGACAATTGTGTAGGACCGGCGCGTGCCCGCCGCGGGCGAACCGTGACGAACGCCCGTGCGACGGGATATAATAGCATCAGAAGATTTTTATGAGAGGTAACATATGCCCGATAAGGTCATGATCTACATCGATGGTAGCAACGTCTACCACTCCCTGAAGTCGATCTATGGCTACACAAATCTCGATTTCGAAGCCTTCACCAAGAAGCTGGCCGGCAAGCGCCAACTGGTCCGCGTCTACTATTACAATGCGCCTGTCGACCATACCAAGGAGCCTGAACGCTACAAGGAACAGCAGACCTTCTTCAACCGGATGCGTCGCATACCGTACCTGGAGGTCAGGCTGGGGCGGCTCGTCTATCGCAACTGGCCGACTGAACCGGCCTATGAGAAAGGCATCGACGTCAAGATTGCAACCGACATCTTGGACCACGCCCATCGCGATCTCTATGACGTCGCCATTCTCGTAAGCGGGGACAACGACTTCGCAGACGCGCTCCAGGCGGTCAAGGACACGGGAAGACACGTCGAGGTGGCGCTCTTCGGCGACGCCTGGTCGTCGCAGCACCTGCGTGACGTC
This sequence comes from Dehalococcoidia bacterium, assembly GCA_022865685.1. Lineage (GTDB taxonomy): Bacteria > Chloroflexota > Dehalococcoidia > DSTF01 > JALHUB01 > JALHUB01. Next base: position 4,294 of record JALHUB010000184.1, read on the forward strand.
GCCGATAGGGCGATACGGATCGACAAGACGTTCATGAAGGGCTGCTGGAAATAGCACAACGGGTTGCAAAGCAACCCGTTGAAGCTAATCGCCTGAGATTGCCCGGCATTCTCAGGGGGTCCAGCGCTTGTATTATAGTCCGCCGCGGCAGGATGTCAACCCCTTTCGCGCAGATTCGTCGAATATTGCCGCGTTGATTTCGAACTCGGCGACTGCAGGAAGCGAGGACGGGACCATGAGGGTCGGCGCGCACGTCTCCACGTCGGGCGGCCTGGACAAGGCGATTGATCGCGCGCGGGCCATGGGCGCGGAGACGATCCAGATATTCGGCGGCCCGCCCCAGACCTGGCGCCGTCGCAGCTACGCTGACGAGGAGACCAACGCTTTCCGCGAAAAGGCCGCTGCCGCTGACGTTGGTCCCGTCTTCCTCCACGCCATCTATCTCATCAGCCTCGTCAGCGACGACCCCGTCGCGAAGGAGAAGGGGCAGGCGTCGCTCGTCGCCGACCTGGAGCTTTGCCCGCGCATCGGCGCCAAGGGGAGCAGCGTCCATGCGGGCAGCCACAAGGGCGCTGGCTTCGAGGCCGTGCTGGAACGCGTTGCGGCCGCCATCCGGCGCGTGCTCAAGGCGACGCCTCACGACTCCTGGCTCGTCCTGGAGAACAGCGCCGGCATGGGCGGCAGCGTCGGCGCGCACTTCCACGAGCTGGGAGCGATAATCCGCGAGGTGGGCGACGCACGCGTCAAGGTGTGCCTGGACACGCAGCACGCTTTCGCCATGGGCTACGACCTGATCACGGAGAAGGGGCTGACGGCGACGGTCGGCGAGTTCAAGCGCGAGATCGGTCTGGACGCACTGGTGGCCTGCCACGCGAACGACTCGAAGGTGCCGCTCGGGGGCGTGCGCGACCGCCACGAGAACATCGGCGAGGGCCACATCGGCCGCGACGGCTTCCGGCGAATCATGTCGCATCCCGCTTTCGCGAAGGTACCGTTTATCATCGAGGTGCCGGGTTTCGGCAACCTGGGGCCGGACAAGGAGAACCTGGACATCCTCAAGGAGATACGCCGCGAGGCGGGCGCGGAAGAAAAGCGGTCCTAGCGCGGGCCCTTCATCCAGTCGTGGGCGTAGACCTCGGGCGCTTCCGTCTCTATCGCTTCCAGTATCTTCTGGGCGACGTGCTCCGGCGGGTCCAGCGGCGGAAGATCGCCCTCGTCCTCTTCCTCCCACTGGATGTGACTGTCCTTGATCGTGTTCTCCTCGAAATCGGTTGCCGTCATGTAGGGGTAGACGACGCTGACAACGATGTTGTCGCGCTTCAGCTCCTCACGGGCGGCGAGCGATAGCGCGTTCAGCGCCCGCTTCAGCGACGAATACGGACTCATGTTCGGCAAGTTCATGAGCGACGTGCCGGAGCTGACGTTGACGATCGTCCCGCCGCCTTGCCGGCGCATGATAGGGATGACCGCCTGCATGGCGACCAGCGGGCCGACGACGTCGAGCTGGAATATGTCGCGGAACGTGTCGAGGTCGATGTGCTCCACGGGGGCGTCGTAGCCCCGGCCGGCGCAGTTGACGAGGATGTCGACGCGTCTGTAGTGCTCGAGCATGCGCGCCGCCATCGTCCGGACGTCTTCTTCGACCGTCATGTCCGCCGGCGCGACAAAGGAGCCCGGAAGCTCCCTCGACAGCGCTTCGAGCTTGTCGGCGGACCTCGCGACGAGGGCGACCTTCGCGCCGCGCGCCGCCAGCAGCCTCGCCGTCGCCAGTCCGATGCCCGACGATGCGCCCGTGACGGTTGCGATCTTGTCCTTAACTTCCACAGCCTCAGTATAGCAAACGGCGGCGATGCGCCCGTCGCGCGCGCCGGCATGCCGCGCTGTCCGAAGGATTGGCGTATGCTACTATGAGCTTGTCGAGGGTGCTTCGAGCGACGCGAGTGAAGGTGTCGGCCGCCCTCGCTCGTCTACGGTCTCTGACGGGAGGAGAGCACGAGGTTTGTTCCGCCGTCTCCGCGGCCGCCGCGTATGGTTCCAGATAGCGCTCACGGGCATCTTTGTCGGGATACTGATATGGCGAGTGAACCTCGGCAGCGTATTCCAGACATTCGCGCACGTCCACTACATATGGGTCCTGCCGGCGCTGCTATGCTTCAGCGCATCGAAGCTCGTCCACGCATATCGCTGGCAACTACTGCTGGCGGAGACTGAGGAAGCGCCGCTCCCCGATCTATTCGCTATCTACCTGGTCTCCAACATGGCGAACAACGCCGTGCCGTTCCGCATCGGCGACGTGCTGCGCATACAGGTGCCGGCGCAGCGATTCGGCATCCCGCGCGCGGAGCTTGCCGCGGCCGTCATCGTCGCCGAAACGGTGCTCGACGGTTTCACCTTCCTGATCCTGACTCTCGTCGTCCTCAGCTTCATACACGTGGCGATCCTGCCGACGGGCATTGCCTGGGGGCTGGCCGCGGCGATCACCCTGGCGTTCGTCGGATCGCTGCTCGCCGCGCGCCTCCGTCCACCGCAGAACCTGGCGGACAAACCGTGGATGGGGATATTCACGGAGCGCACGCGCCAGGCGATAGGGAGGGCGGTGCCCGAGTTCCTCGATGGGCTGGCAGCGATGCGCGAGCCGAAGCGGACGGTGCGGGTGATAGCGGTCTCCTTCCCGGCGTGGCTTGCGGAGGCACTCATGTACTGGTTCTTCGGCCTCGCCTTCGACCTCAACCTGGCCTTCGACAGGTTTATCGTCATCATGATCGCCGCCAACCTTGTCGTTGCCCTGCCCCTCACTCCCTGGAACCTGGGGACGTACGAGGTGGCGCTTCAGAGCGTGATCGTCGCTCTCGGTGTCAACGGGGCGCTGGCCGGTGGCTATGCGATCGGCACGCACATCTTCTCGATTGTCTGGATCACGACTACGGGGCTGATAGCGATGTGGCTGCTGCGGCTGGACATCCGCGACGTGCTGTCGATGAGGTCGCGTCCGGGCATGGCGGAAGAGCACGCGGCGCGTCACAAGGTGCAGTGGCGCTAGGGAAGCATCAGTAGGTTTCGCCGCGTTCGCTGACGTCCGACCCTCGCTCGATGGTCGCGAAATCCTCATCTGTGAGTTCCTCAATTGCCATGAGGAACATCGGTGCGAGCCCCGCCTTCTGCTTGAGGTACTCGCGATCAGAGAGAGCAGCGGTCTCTTGGTCGAACAGAGTCTCCACCTGGTGTTCCTTCGGCTTCTGCTGGCGCTTTTTCTTTGCGAGCTTACCCTGAAGCGCGAGGTAGCCAGCGAAAAGGCCCTGTTTGTGCGGTCTTTTTCTGCCGATTGGGCACTTATCCCAGTCTTTGAAATCCTCGTCGCAGTAGCCCATGCGGCGCTCGCCGCACTTCGGCTGGAGGTAGTGTGCCAGCTCCGGGGCCACGTCCTCGCGGTTCAGCTCGGCGCGCATCAGCGACGCCACCTTTCGGAACTCCCACTGGGCGCGCGTGCAGAGCCGCAGGTCGCAGATGTGGAGCAGCGACTGGAAGTTGACGGTGATCTTGAAGTTCGTCTGTGCGGCGTTGGGGATGAGGAACCGTGCATCCTCGGCGGGGATGCCGGCGTCGAGCATCTCCTGGTAGAGGCGTCCC
>JALHUB010000185.1 GCA_022865685.1 Dehalococcoidia bacterium
AGTCCGAGTCGGTCTCCTCGATGCCGCGCCGCAGCTCCTCCATGCGTCCCTTGATGGCCTCCGGGTCGCCCCTGCCGCCGACGATGGTCGTCTTCTCGCGGTCAATGAGCACCCGATCGGCCTTGCCCAGCACGTCCAGCTCGATGTTCTCGAGCTTCAGCCCGAGGTCCTCGGAGATGAACGTCCCGCCGGTGAGAATCGCGATGTCCTGAAGCATCGCCTTGCGGCGGTCGCCGAAGCCGGGAGCCTTGACTGCGGCGCACTGCAGGATCCCGCGAAGGCGGTTGACCACCAGCGTGGCAAGGGCCTCACCCTCCAAGTCCTCGGCGATGACCACCAGCGGCTTCCCCGCCCGCGCGACCTGCTCCAGCACCGGCACGATGTCGGCCACCGCGCTGATCTTCTTCTCGTAGAGCAGGATGTAAGGCTCCTCCATGACCGCCTCCATCGCCTCCGGGTCGGTCACGAAGTAAGGCGAGAGGTAGCCTTTGTCAAACTGCATTCCGTCGGTCAGCTCCAGCCGCGTATCGGAGCTTTTCGACTCCTCGACCGTGATCACGCCATCCTTGCCGACCTTGGACATTGCTTCGGCGATCATCTTGCCGATGTCGGCATCGTTCCCGGCCACTCCGGCCACCTGGGCGATGGCCTCAGCATCGGCAACGGGGATAGCCATGCTGTGGATGGCGCCCACGACCCTGTCCACTGCCGCCTCGATGCCCTTCTTGACGAGCATCGGGTTAGCGCCGGCGGCCACGTTCTTGAGGCCCTCGCGGATCATCGCCTGGGCCAGGACGGTGGCCGTCGTTGTCCCGTCACCGGCAACGTCGTTCGTCTTTGAGGCCACCTCGCGGACGAGCTGAGCGCCCATGTTCTCGAACTTATCTTCCAGCTCGATCTCCTTGGCTACGGTCACGCCGTCCTTAGTGATGGTCGGCGAGCCGTACTTCTTGTCGAGAATCACGTTGCGCCCGCGCGGGCCGAGGGTGACCTTCACCGCGTCGGCTACCAGGTTCGCGCCGCGCTCAAGCGCCCTCCGCGCGTTCTCGCTGTACAGCAGTTCCTTGGGCATAATGAACCCCTCCTCAGTCACAGGTTATGGTGCATGTACGACCTGAATGGCCCAAGCACGCTACTTCCTCGCGCGCTTGGCGGCCTTCTTCTTGGCCGGCGCCTTAGGCCTGGTCGCGGCGGGCTTGGGAACTCCCACCTCGATGGCGTAGATGTCGTCCTGACGCAGAAGGATATACTCCTTCGCGCCGTCGCGGACTTCCGTCCCACCGAACTTGGAGAAGATGACGTGATCGCCCTTCTTGACCTCCATCGGCACCCGCACGCCGTCATCGTTCAGCGCGCCCTCGCCTACCGCAACGACTGTGCCCTTTTGGGGCTTCTCCTGCGCCGTGTCGGGAAGGACGATCCCGCCCGGAGACGTCTCCTGCTCCTTGTCCGGCAGAACCAAGACACGATCACCCAACGGCCTGATCATTTCCTTCACCTCCTCCCGTCATACTGGTCTTCCGTCAGGGCGACCACATAGGGTCGCCCCTACGCGGGTGCCCGTGGCCAGGGCGACCACATAGGGTCGCCCCTACTCCTGCTCCCTTCATACTGCCCTTCTGTCGGGGCACCCCTATCCGGGTGCCCGTGACCAGGGCGACCACACAGGGTCGCCCCTACTCACGTGCTTCCGTCGTCGCTTCCGGGCGCCACGAAGCAACATGGCGGCAACCCGGCAACGCGCAAACTTAGCAAGACTCCCCTGCAGATGTCAAGCCGGCACGGAGGATTCGTCCCTCTCCTCCGGCGGCGCCCTGGACGTTACCACCCTCGCCGGCCGCACAACGCGCTCACCCAGCTTGTAGCCCTTCAGCTCCTCACGGACCACGTATCCCTCGGGGATGTCAGGCGTCAGCATCGTGCCCGCCGCTTCGTGCTGGTATGGGTCGAAAGGCCGGCCCAGAGCCTCTATCGGCTCCACTCCCTCCTCGGCCAGCGCGGCGAGGAGCTGCTCGGCGACCATGTTCACACCCTCAGCCAGCGCAGGGCTGCCGTCCCTTTCCGCCGCCTCGCGAGCACGCTCCAGATTGTCAAGGGCAGGGAGGATCCGCGCGACGAGGTCCGCTTTCGCCTGGCCAGCCATCTCGACCTTCTCGCGAAGAACCCTCTTCCTATAGTTCTCGAAGTCCGCGCGCAGCCGCAGCAGGCGATCGCGCTCCTGCTCTGCCTGCTCCTGAAGGAGGGCTGCGTCGGCCTTCGCATCAGCAAGCTCCAGTTTCACCAGTGTCAGCTCCCTTTCGAGCTGAGCCTTTGACTCCCGCCGCGGCCGCCTGGCAGCCGGCGCCTCGGGGCTCTTGTCGTCGGTCATCTACCAGCTTCCTCCGTGCGGGGCGCCCACCGGCTCGCCGCGCTTGACCGAGAAGACAATGCTGCCCTCGGGCGCATCGGCGACGACGGTGTCGCCCTCCTTGAACTCCCCGGCGAGGATGTCCCTGGAGACGGGATTCTCGATCAGCCGCTGCACCGTTCGCCGCAGCGGACGCGCTCCGTACTCCGGGTTGAACCCTTCCCGGGCCAACACCTTGCGGGCAGACCGGCTCACCTCGAGGCCGATGCCCATCTCGCTCATCTGCTCGCGCACCCGGCTGATGAACAGGTCCACTATCTCGCCGATCTGCTCTTCGTTGAGCGGCGAGAAGACGATGATCTCGTCAATCCGGTTGAGAAGCTCCGGCCGGAAGACCTCCTTCAACTCGCCCAGCACTTCCTGCTTCTGCAGCTCGTACTCCATCTCCCGCCCGAACTCGTCCAGCGATGAACCCACGGGTCTCAGGTGGCGGCTGCCGATGTTGGAGGTCATGATGACCACCGTGTTCTTGAAGTCCACTGTGCGCCCCGCCGCATCGGTTAGCCGTCCGTCCTCAAGGATCTGGAGAAGGATGTTAAACACGTCCGGGTGAGCCTTCTCGATCTCGTCGAGCAGGATCACGCGGTACGGGCGCCTGCGAACGGCCTCGGTGAGTTGTCCGCCCTCCTCGTATCCCACGTAGCCCGGCGGCGCGCCGATGAGCCGCGACACGGCGTGCTTCTCCATGTACTCCGACATGTCAATCCGCACCATGGCCGACTCGTCGTCGAACAGGAACTCGGCCAGCGTCCGCGCCAGCTCCGTCTTGCCCACGCCGGTGGGGCCGAGGAAGATGAACGAGCCGATGGGGCGCTTGGGGTCCTTCAGGCCCGCGCGTCCGCGACGAATGCACTCCGACACGGCGCGCACCGCCTCATCCTGGCCCTTGAGGCGCTTGTGCAGGTGCTGCTCCATCTCCAGAAGCCGCTCCGCTTCCTCCTGGAACAGCCGTGTCACCGGAATGCCGGTCCACTTGGAGACGATCTCCGCGATGTCGTTGGCGTCAACCACGGAGTCCAGGCCCGTCTCCTGCTCC
>JALHUB010000186.1 GCA_022865685.1 Dehalococcoidia bacterium
GCGCCACATACGGTACATCTCGCGCGGGACGCCGGGCATGGAGATGATGACATGCTCGTCTTTTTCTGTCCACCAGCCGGGCGCGCTGCCGACAGGGTTTGGCAGCGCTTTCGCCGAGGGGATGAGCGTTGCCTGCTTGACGTTGCGCTCGGGCATCGGCCGGGACCGTCGAGCGAAGAGGTCGCGCAGGGCCTGCTCGAGCGCCGGGTCGACCGTCATCCCCTCGCCGAGCATGGCGGCGATGGCCTCGCGCGTCAGGTCGTCCTCCGTCGGGCCCAGGCCGCCGGTGGTGAAGATGACGTCGCTGCGCTGCCAGGAGCGCTCCAGCGCCTCGCGCACTCGAGGGAGGTTGTCGCCGACCTGCGTCATCCAGAAAAGGTCGATGCCCAGCGCCGGCAAGCGGGCGGCGATATACTGCGAGTCGGTGTCGACGATCTCGCCCAGCAGTATCTCCGTGCCGACGGCGATTATCTCCGCCTTCACGTCACCTCCCGTCGATGACCAGAGACAGGCGCCCCGACGGGTCGCTTCGCAGTCGCGGGACGGCGTCGTAAAGGTCGACGCGCGCGCAGAGCTCGAGGTCGCGCCCCAGGCCGATGCCAATCAGCGAGCGGCCGTGCTCCGCCTCGCGGAAGCAGGCGAGGGCGTCGCCCTGGTACGACTGGTAGAGGCGGCAGGCGGCCATCGCGGCATCGCTGAGCGTTAGATCGCCGGACGTTCTCCGCGTCTGCTCGATTGCGTTCTCGACGAGCGCGCCGGCGACGAAGGCGTCTTCCAGGCTGAAGGCGTTCCCTGCTTCCAGACCCGAGCACACGAGCGTAGCGTCGATTACCCGCGAACGCGCCTCGGCGAGAAGCGTCGCGACGGCGGCAGTCGCGTTCAGCAGCGCCCCCACGAACACCGCCGGCGACGCGGCGAGCCTGCGCAGCGCCTTCGTCCCGTTCGTCGTCGAGAGTATGGCGCGACGGCCGCGCATGTCGAGGGCGGCGAACTCGCCGGGGGAGTTGCCGTAGTCGAAGCCGCGCGGCGCCAGCCCGAAGACCTCGCCGCAGAGGAGGTAGCGCCCGCCTGCGCGTATTGCGGGCTCCTGTGCCGCGATGCGTCGGGCCGCCGTCGTGCTGCCGGCAACGACGACCTCTTCGGCGCCTCGCGCGAAGAGCGTCACTATCGACGAGCTGGCGCGCAGGGCGTCGATGAGGAGGCAGACGCTGGACTCGGGGCGTCGGAGCAGGCGCGGCAGGAGGGCGACATCCAGTCTCACGTCTCAACCTGTACCGCAGCCGGGCGACGCTGTCAAGCGGCCGCTCGCCTTGACGTGGCCCTTCGGCGGCGATACCATCAAACTGACCCTGGTGGTATCCCCGGCCGAGGTGGAGTGTGCGCTTCTTCGACAAACTCGAGCGGGCTGCCCGAAAGAACGGCAGCCTTCTTTGTGTCGGCCTCGACCCCGATCCGGCGCTCATGCCCGTCGACGACGTGGCGGACTTCAATCGCGCCATCATCGCGGCGACGCGCGACTACGTCTGCGCCTATAAGCCCAACCTCGCCTTCTACGAGGCGCTCGGCGAGAAGGGCTACGCGGCGCTGCGCGAAACGCTGGCGGCGATTCCAGACGATATCCCCACCATCGGCGACGCCAAGCGCGGCGACATCGGCAATACGGCGAAGGCCTACGCCCGCGCCCTCTTCGACGAGCTGGGCTTCGACGCCGCGACGGTCAACCCCTATCTCGGCGGCGACGCGGTCGAGCCGTTCCTGGAGCGCGAGGAGAAGGCCGCGTTCATCCTCTGCCGCACGTCGAATCCCGGTGCGCGCGACCTCCAGGACCTTGCCGTGAGCGACGGCGGCGCCTCGCGACCGCTGTTCGAGGTCGTCGCGGAGATGGCGGCCCGCTGGAACATGCGTGGCAACGTCGGCCTCGTCGTCGGCGCGACCTATCCCGAAGAGCTGCGGCGGGTGCGGCAGATCTGCCCCGATATGACGTTCCTGGTGCCGGGCGTCGGCGCGCAGGGCGGCGACCCGGCGGCGGTCATGGCGAACGGCCTCGACAGTAGGGGCAGTGGCCTGATCATCAACGTCTCGCGGCAGGTGCTCTACGCGTTGAAGGGCGCCGATTTCGCGCAGGCGGCCGGCGAAGCGGCGCGACGGCTCCGCGACGGCATCGAAGCTGAA
>JALHUB010000187.1 GCA_022865685.1 Dehalococcoidia bacterium
GCCGGCATGTTCACCGCCAACTCCATGAACTGCCTGACCGAAGCCATCGGCCTCTCGCTGCCCGGCAACGGCACCATCCTTGCCGACAGCGAGGAGCGCAACGATCTCTACCGCCAGGCAGCGCACCAGATCATGAGGCTGCTCGAAGCCAACCTCACGCCGCGACAGCTCGTCACACCGCTATCGCTGGACAACGCCTTCGCGCTGGACATGGCCATGGGCGGCTCGACGAACACCGTCCTCCACGGGCTCGCCCTGGCGCATGAGGGCGGCATCGACTACCCGCTCCAGCGCATCAACGAGATGGCGGCCCGCGTCCCCCACATCTGCAAGGTCGCGCCCGCCAACGACGTTCACCTGGAGGACGTCGACCGCGCCGGCGGCGTGAGCGCCATTCTCAACGAGGTCAGCCGCAAGCCAGGCGTCCTCGACCTCAGCCTGAAGACCGTCACCCTGAAGTCGCTGGGCGAGAACATCGCCGACGCCCGCATCCGCGACCCGGAGGTCATCCGGACGCTGGAGCGTCCCTTCAGCGAGAGCGGCGGCCTGGCGGTGCTCTTCGGCAATCTGGCGCCGGAGGGCGCGGTCGTCAAGTCGGGCGCCGTCGAGCCGTCGATGCTCGTCTTCAGCGGCCCGGCGCGCGTCTTTGAGTCGCAGGAGGAGGCGGGCGCATCAATCCTGCGCGGCGAGGTCAAGGCGGGCGAGGTCGTCGTCATCCGCTACGAAGGTCCCAGGGGCGGGCCGGGCATGCAGGAGATGCTTGCCCCCACGGCGAACATCGTCGGCAGGGGGCTCGGCGACAAGGTGGCGCTGATAACGGACGGTCGCTTCTCCGGGGGCAGCCACGGCTGCTGCATCGGCCACGTCTCGCCGGAAGCGGCTGCAGGCGGGCCCATCGCCGCGTTGCGCGACGGCGACGCCATCACCATCGACATCCCGAACCACCGTCTGGACGTCGACCTGTCGGACGCGGAGATCGAGCGGCGTGTCGCGGAAGCGAAGCCGCCGGTGCGTGACCTGCCGAGTCGCTGGCTGCGCCGATACGCGAGCCTGGTCACGAGCGCGAACACCGGCGCCGTCCTGCGAGACGTTTGATAGGTGCCATGGTAGAATAGCCGCAACTGCGATAGTGGAGGTGCAGGAATGAAACTAACGCGGCTCGCCATCCGCCGTCTTGGCACTTTGGTAAACGTTGACCTTGAACCCCTTGGCGACTTGGTCGTGCTTGTGGGAAGGAACGGCACGGGGAAATCCAACGTCTTCGAAGGACTCCGCCTTTTCTTCTCAGAATTCCAGGCAACGGGCGGCGAGTCAAGTGCCCAGGGAGCAGAGTACCTCTGGCACATCCGCGACACGTCGAAACCTATCGAAATCGATGTGTCGATAGCGCTTTCTGACAACGACCTGCGGGGGCTGCAAAAAGCCCTTCAAGATGCGGGATATGCACCCCAGAGGGATCACCCATCCATAGAAGCAACACGCGCTCTGGAGTATGAGAAGGGGTGGCGAACGGTGCGACTGTCCGCCTTCGGGGCCGTGCTTGTAGAAAACGACGCTGTATCGA
>JALHUB010000188.1 GCA_022865685.1 Dehalococcoidia bacterium
CATCTCGCGATGGAGGATGTGCAGCGCCTCGACGAGGTAGCGCGCCCCCTTGTTGCGGTCCTCCGAGTTGCCGACGAAGAGGATTCGGTCCGGCTCCTTCTCCACGTCCTCCAGCGGACGGAACGTCTGCGTGTCGACGCCGTCATGGATGACCTCGACGTGTGACGCGGGAACGTCGAACACCTGGCGGATGGAGCGGGCGGAGTGATCGGAGCCGGTGATGATCCGGTCGACGCGCTTCATGACGACGTTCTGCATGAAGAACGGGTAGAAGATGATCCAGCGGACCTTCTCGCGCAGGGTCTTCGCCTGCATGACAGCGTTGCGGCGGTCGAGCGCCAGCGGATGGTGGATGTTGGCGACGACGGGCATGCCGCGGGCGCGAATCAGGAGCACGCCGTAGCCGAGCGTCTGCACGTCGTGGACGATGTCGAAGCCGCGCTGCGGCTGAAGCTCTCGCAGGCGGTCGAAGGCGCGGATGCTGAAGGCGGACATGCCGGAGAACATGCCGTAGCGCGTCGTCACCAGCTCGTAGAAGTTGAGGGGCCGGAAGAACTCGCGCGGATGGCGGCTGTGGAAGAACTCCGGGTCGACTGTGCCGAGCACTTCGAACAGGTTGAAGTTTGGGATGCGGTCGATGGTGATCCCGTCGGCGACCTCCGGATACGGCGGCCCGGCGAGCACGTGCACCTCGTGGCCCAGTGCCGCTACCTCCTTTGTGACGTTGTAGAGGTAGACTCCCTGTCCGCCGGAGTGCATCTTGCCCTGGTGGAGGAGGAAGCAGACCTTCATGCCGGCCCTCTTAGCGCCGCCTCGCGACGGACTTCTTCGTAGACCTGCGCCATGCGCTCGGCGGTGCGGCGCCAGGTGAAGTTCTTGAGCACGCGCTCGCGGCCGGCCTGCCCCATGCGAAGGCACAGCTCCGGGTCCGAAAGCAGGAGCCGTAGCGCCTCGCTGAGGGCGCCGGGATCGGCCGGCGGGACGAGCAGGCCCGTCACGCCGTCCTCGATTATCTCGGAGAGAGCGCCGGCGCGGGTGGCGATGACGGGGACGCCGCAGGCCATCGCCTCGACGGCGGGCAAGCCGAACCCCTCGTACAGCGACGGCGAGACGACGACCTGCGTGCGATTGTACAGTCGCACGAGGTCTTCCGTCGTGGCGCGCGGCAGGATCTCGATGTTGTTGTACAGCCGGTACTGCTTCATCAGGCGTTGCACGAGCTTGAGATGCGGCGGCGGCCGGTGGTCGACGAAGGTCATCCTGAAGGGCAGGCGGTGGCGCAGCGTGTGCAGCGCCTCAAGCAGGTAGAGCGCGCCCTTGTTGCGGTCTTCGGAGTCGCCGACGAAGAGGACGCTGTTCGGCAGCTTCTCGACGTCGTCGAGCGGCTTGAAGACATCGGTGTCGGCGCCGTAGTGGATGACCTGCAGCTTGCCGGGGGGCAGCGCCAGCTCCTTCTGGATCGTCGCCGCGGAGTTGTCGGAGCAGGTGATGATGCGGTCCAGGCGACGGGCCGTGAAGTCCTGCATCACCCAGGGGAACCAGAGGAAGGTCAGAGCCTTGCGATGGATACCCTTCACCTGGAGCAGGCGGTTGCGCCGGTCGATGGTCAGCGGGTGATGAATGCTGGCAACGACGGGCAGCCCCTTCGCCTTCATGAGGAGGATGCCGTAGCTGAGGGTCTGGTTGTCGTGGACGAGGTCGAAGGGCTGCTCCTGCGCCAGCTCGTGCAGCTTGTAGTAGGCGCGCATGCTGAACATGAATAGCAGCGAGCCCAGCGACAACCGCGTCGATGCCATCTCGTACATGTTGACGGGATGGAAGAAAAGCAGCGGGTTGGTGCGGAAGCGGTACTCGTCGATGTCGGCCATGAAGTCCCAGATGCGATAAGTCTTCAGCTTGTGGAAGTGCACCGCGTCGTCGACCTCGGGGTAGGGCCGGCCGGCGATGACGTGGACTTCATGGCCCAGGCGTGTCAGCTCACGGCTGAGGTAGTAGGTGAATACGCCCTGGCCTCCCGACGACGGGTTCCCCTGGTAGACGATGAACGCTATCCGCATGGCGCCGCCTCCCGCGTCGACTTCCTGGCGTAGAAGACGGCGCTCTTCGGCAGGATGCGATTGCCCAGGTCCTCGACGCGCGTGAGGAGGTGGGAGCTTTCCGCTGACCGGGCGTCGAGGAAGTCCTTCCAGGCCGCCGACAACCGCCGTCTGACGCCGCCGTCCGGGGCGCCCAGCCAGAGGAGCCAGTAGGGCGTCTCCAGCGAGTGGCGGAAGCGCCGCGCGTAGACGTCGAAATCTTGCGATCGGAGGAGGCGCTCCATCTGCCCGCGACGGTAGAGCCGAACATGCTCACCCGGCGATACCCGCTGCACCGACGCGATGCGCCAGACCAGCCATTCGGACAGGGCGTCCGGCACGCTGCCGGCGATGGTGCCGCCGGGTCGCAGGA
>JALHUB010000189.1 GCA_022865685.1 Dehalococcoidia bacterium
AAGTCACCGTTCAGGCAATCCCGTCGGCGACCGCCACATTCACTCTCACCCCGACGGCAACGAATACGCTGCCGCCGACTGTCACAGCCACGAATACGCCGGTACCGCCAACGCCGACATCCACGAACTCCCCGTTGCCGCCGACATCTACGAGCACGTCAGCTCCGCCCACGGCAACACTGACAAACACGGCGGCTCCGCCGACCGCGACTCAGACGCCCGTGCCATCCCCGACCGAGACGCCTAGGCCCACCGCCACTGCGACCCGCACGCCAGGGCCGCCGACGGCGACATTCACGTCCGTGCCACCCACGCCAACGCGAACCATCACACCCGCCGTCGCCACGAGGACGCCGACCGCCAAACACACGGAACGGCCCAAGCACTCCGCCACGCCTTTGCTATCGACCGCAACGTCTGTGGCGGGCCGATTGACCGCCACGAGAACGCCTTTCAGCCAGGTGGCCACGGCAGCCGTAACGCCTGTTCGCACACCGACGCCTCGGCCAAGAGGGCTTCCAATTGCTGGCAATGGGCGCGCAGACGGGATCCTTTGGGCGGCAATTGGCTCTGTATTTGTACTACTACTGGTCGGGGGAGGTCTTGTCGCTGGAGCAAGATATTCGTATCAAAAGCGTAAGTAGGCGCAAGCACGGGCTATCTTTCTCGTCTGGAGCGAGCCGTCTCGCCACCGTCGCTGTCATGATGTTGGGCTAGGTGATACAGCTGGCACGAACCGTGAGAATCGGGCGTTCGGTCTTCTCTTAGCGCGGCCGCCACCTGCCCGTCGATCCGGGCCCCGTCAGCGCCCGGATCGGTCCGACGCTTGGCGATGCATGACGAACGCCATCATTCCCGCTGGCGAGGATATCGCCGGTTGGGGGCCCGCCATCTACGCCTTCCTGTCGGAGAAGGAGAGGCGAATCGGCTCCTCGATGGGCATGCAATGGCGACTTCGCTAAACGTAACCTTTGAAGGACAATTGGGCTAACAGTGCTCGCCGACGCGTTCCCGCCGTCCACGTCACGTGGCTGGCCGACGTAAGGTACCATGGCGGCATAGGGTGAGCCAGCACCAGTCCACCCCAGCGCGGAACGGTTGACGATGTCCGAGCCCGATCCCCGTCCGAGAACGAGCGGACTTGTCGACGCGTTTCGGACTTTAGTCGGTGAGGAAGTAGGTGTGGCATACCTCGTCCAGCGACCTCGGCGTCACCACGGGCTGGCCGCTCTCGCTGTAGCGCGCCGAGTCGACGATCGCCTCTACGAGGTCGCGCGGATGGCAGCCGCGCAGTTGGCGCTCGTAGGGTTTGTACCATTGCGCGAACAGGTAGTCGACCGCCTCGTCCTGGAACGCGATGCCTTTTTCCTCGCAGACCCGCGCGAAGATGGCGCGGAACTCCTCTGGAGTGGGGTCCGGGATCTCCACCTTGTAGCGTATGCGCCGCAGGAATGCCTCGTCCGCCAGGGCTTCCGGCGGCAGGTTCGTGGAGAAGAATGGAATGACGTCGAATGGGACTTCGATTGTCTGACCCGTGTGCAGCGAGAGGTGGTCGACGCCGCCCTCGAGCGCGACGATCCAGCGGTTCAGTAGCTCCACCGCCGGTATCTGCTGCCTGCCGAAGTCGTCGATGATCAGGATGCCGCCGTTAGCCTTCATCTGCAGCGGCGCCTCGTAGACCTTCGACCGCTCGTCGAGGACGAGCTCCAGCCCCTGGCGGGTTAACTCGCCGCCCGCCAGCGCAGCGGGGCGTCGTGCGATCGCCCAGCGACGGTCGTGCCTGCGCGTGCGTACGTCCCTTCCCTTCTCGGCGTAGTCCGCCAGTTCGTGCTTTGACGGATCGAACAGCCGCACGATGTGGCCGTACACTTCCAGAGCATACGGGACGGCGATATAGCCTACGAGCGCCTGTCCCAGCAGGTGTGCAATTGTCGTCTTGCCGTTGCCGGAGGGCCCATAGATCAGCGTCGGCCGGCCGGAGAATATCGCCCGCCCAACGCGATCGCGCGTCGAATCGCTGAGGACGAGCTGCGATAGCGCCTCCCGCACGACGGCCGCGGTAAAGCCGCTGCCGCCCATCGACTGGACTTTCACCTGGGCAACGTAGTCCTTCAGGGGCACCGGCGCCTGCCCGACGTACGCGTTGCGCTCGAAGGCGGTGCCCGAGCGCTCCAACCCTCGGCTGCTGAGCCGGTAGCGATAGCTGGCGGACCCCTGGCCCTCGCCGGCGACGATCTCGCAGAGGCCGTCGCGTGTGAGCAGCGCCAGCGCTTCTTGCATCACCGGCAGCGACAGCGCCAGCGTATCGGCCAGATCGCCCGCGGTCGGCCGGGCGCTGTAGTAGAGCGCCTTCAGCGTCAGCTCGATGACGAAAGCGGCATCCAGTCCCGTGTCGCGCAGGTAGGCGGGCTCACGAGGGAGTTGCTGGTCCAGTTCTTCCGGCTCCAGTGTCTGAGAAGGGTAGCGCATCTCTATTCGTGCCTTTCCGGAATTTCTTCCCCGCGGGTTGCGGCGTTGCGTTCCGTTGTTAGGAATTCGGGCGGGGCGTCCAAGGCATGGGCTGCCTCGAATCTCAAGCGGTGCGGCCCGATCTCGATTTCGTCGCCGTCGTCGAGGTCGGCCCAGTTCACTCTCTGCCCGCATAGAACTGTCGGGTGCATCGGGTCCAGCGAGCGTATGACGAAGCGCTCTCCCGTAAACCATAGCTGGGCATGTGCGGGAGCGACCGCTCCCGATTCCGCTGTCAAGCGAAGGTCGCATTCCCGGTCGCTGCCGAGAGTGACGGGCTCCTCTCCCAGGTCAACCGTCTCCTCCCGACCTCCCGGGCTCCGCACCAATAGATGACCCCGGCGAGGGCCATCGAGCGATGCTCTCCGCGCCTTCGCCGCCGGAGAAACGTCTCGAAGGAGGCGGTCGTCGGGTAGCGGAGCCGCCGGCTCCTTGACCCGTTCCGGCCGTCGCAATCGCTCGGCGGCACGCCTGGCGGCCCTTAGCGTCGCGCCGACACCTTTGCCGCCGCCTTTTGCCGTCTCGAAGAGGCCGCGATAGCCTAGCCGTCCGCTGGCGACAGCGAGGCGACCGCCTCCCTTCGCGGCGGCGACGAGCGCCTTCGATATTGCCGGCGCCACGCGCGCCTGCCACCCGGGGCCTGCAGGCCTTTCTGCCCGTTCTACCGCCTTCGGTTTGACGGCGACGGTCTCGGCAGCTACTTCCGGCGCCTCGACGGGCTTCGCTTCGGGCGCGGGTGCCGGCTGTATCCGCGACTCGTCGTAAGCGGCGCGACGCTCTCGGTCGAGGAGGACGGTCCGCGCCTGCGCCAGCTCGCTGAGGTATTCCTTCGGCGCCTCGCCGGCCGCTTTCCTCGAATGGAGCATCCGCAGTATCGAGTAAGCGCGCGCGATCAGCGGCGGCTCGGCTTCGGGATCGACCCCCAACAGCTCATAGTAGTCGACCTGAGGCCGGATCTGCGGTTTCCTGAGCAGGCGCGCGGAGAGAGGACGTCTCTGTTGTTGTTCGGCCCTCTCGGCGCGCTCCCGTCGCAGCTCCTGCGCGCGGGGCACCGCCGCATCGTAGGCCCGTCGCTGCTCCACGACGGCAAGAATCTGGTAGGCGGCGTTCAGGGTGACGAGCTCTCGCTCGGCGCTCCGCCTCACCGTCTTCTCGGCCTTCAGGCGGCTCGCCAGATACCAGTACGCCTCGGCGATCAACTCGTGAGGCGCATCGGGGTCCACTCGTAGAAGGCGGTAGTGGTCGGTTGGCCCTGCGGGAGAGTCGTGTCCGTCGACGTGTTCCTGAGCCTTCACGGCACGACCCTCGCTAATCGCTGAAAATCTTTACCATCTCAATGGCGACCGGGCCGAGGATGACCACGAACAGTGAGGGAAGGATGAAGAAAACGAGAGGGAACACCATCTTCGACGGCGCGCGTCGTGCTTCTTCTTCCGCGTGCTGTCTGCGCCGGCGGCGCATATCACTCGCCTGCGCCCGTAAGGCCGCGCCGAGGCTCGTTCCCAGCTCCTCCGCCTGAACGATGGTGTTGGCGAAGGACTGAAGGTCGGGAACACCCGTCCGCTCCCCCATGTCACGTAGAGCGTCGCGGCGTGTCTTGCCCATTGCCACCTCGCGCAGCATCTCAGCGAACTCATCGGAAACGGGGCCGCCAAGCTTATCCGACACCTTCTGGAAGGCGGAGTCGAGCCCCAGGCCGGCCTCGACGCAAGTCGTCATCAGGTCGAAAGCGTCAGGCAGGCCGCGCCAGATGATGAGCCGGCGCCGACGGGCGCGGCGTCGCAGCCAGAGGAAGGGTACGATCACGCCGAGGAGCGCGAACAGCGGCACGCCGAGCACGATCTTGGCCGAGATCGAGCCGCCGTTGGCCGCCCAGGCTACAAGCAGGTAGGTGCCCGGCAGCAGCACCAGCATGAACATGACGAACACGAAGAAAGTGACGAGAGCCATCGGTTCCCCGGCGGCGACGAGGGTGCGGCGCGTCCGCGCGATGAACGCCGGCGGCAGGGTGCTGATTATGGCGCTCGCGATCCCGTCGACGACAGGGAGCACGACGCGGTGCTCGAAGGGTATCTCTCGCAGGGCGAGCGATTGCGCCTGCTGATCGGCCAGCGTGCGCAGTCGAGCGTCGAGCTGGGCGTTCGCCTGCTGAAACCGCCAGACGGCCACCGACCCCACGGCCAGAAAAACGAAGACTGAACTGATGATTGGCAGGACCATACCAGTACCTATATCTCGATCGCTGCAATGCGCCGTATGGTGAAGAAGCCCAGCAATTGCAGTATGCCGGCGATGACCAGCAGCACGATTCCCGCCGCCTCTGTCCACAGGTTCGACATAAGGTCTGGATTCAGCAGGAAGAAGATTCCCGCCAGCACCGCCGGCCAGAGCGAGAGCACCCAGGCGGCGAAACGCATCTGGGCCGTCAACACGCGTATCTCGCCGCGAATGCGGTCGCGCTCCCGGATCGTCTCCGCGACGTTGTCAAGCACCTCGGACAGGTTGCCGCCGGTGCTGCGCTGGATCATGATCGCGGTAATGACCATATCCAGGTCGTAGCTGCCCACGCGGTTGCCCAGCGCCGTCAGGGCGTCCTCCAGGCTAGCCCCCAGACGGACGTCGGCGACGAGTCGAGAGAACTCCTCGGACAGCGGCGGCTGCAGTCGCTGGGCGGCTGCATCGATTGCCTGGAGCATGGCGAAGCCGGCGCGTATCGAGTTAGCGATGTGACTCAGCCCTTCAACAAGCTGCCTGTCGATTGCGTGCAGTCGGCGTCGCTTCTTCAGGGTGACGTAAAGCGCCGGCAGCATGAACCCGACGAGCGCCAGCGGTATCGCCACGGCGAGCCCCACAATCTGCCCCCGCGCAGCGAGAAGAGGAATCGCGAAGAGCAAAGCCGCCGTGAAGATGCGCAGCATGAGGTACTCTCCGACGCGCAGGCTGATATGCGCGCGGTCCAGATCGAGGGCCGCGCGGTCGGCCCAGCTGCTCGTGTCGAGGGCGCGCCGCAACGTCGGTATTGCGGAGGTGCTGCGTCGCAGCAATGAACGCGCCTCCGCCCCCTGCGCGGGGCCCTGCGCCTTGAGGGCGCGCAGGCGTCTGTCTTCCTCGCCGCCGGTGTTCATCACGTAGAAGCCGACAGCAGCGCAAAGGAGGGCGACGAAGACGAAGGCTGCGGCAAGTCCGGCTACCATGAGTTACGACCTGAGTCCGGTCGGTACGCCCCAGTCGAGCCTGATGCCGCTCTTCGCGAAGCGGTCCATAAACGTGGGCATGATGCCCGTCGGCTCAAGGCTGCCGAACAGGTGGCCCTCCGCGTCCACGCCCGACTGCTCGAAGCGGAAGATGTCCTGCATGGTGACGACCTGCGACTCCATGCCCGTGATCTCGCTGACCAGCGTCACGCGCCGGCGTCCGTCAGCGGAGCGGCTGAGGTGCACCCGGAGGTGGAACGCCGAAGCCATCTGCTCGCGGATGGCGCGTACCGGCAGGTCGAGGCCGGCCATGAGCACCATGTTCTCGATACGCGCCAGGGCGTCGCGCGTGGAGTTGGCGTGCACGGTCGTCATCGACCCCTCGTGGCCGGTGTTCATCGCCTGCATCATGTCGAACGCTTCCGGGCCGCGCACCTCGCCGACGATAATGCGGTCGGGGCGCATGCGCAGGGCGTTGCGGAAGAGGTCGCGCTGCGTCACCTCATTCTTGCCCTCGATGTTCGGCGGCCGTCCCTCCATGCAGATCACGTGGCCCTGCTGGAGCTTCAGCTCGATGGGGTCGTCGATGGTAATGATCCGCTCGCTACTCGGGATGAAAGCAGAGACGGCGTTAAGGAGCGTTGTCTTGCCCGTGCCGGCGCCGCCGGAGATCACCGTGTTCATCCGCAGGCGCACGCACGCCTGGAGGAAATCCGATAGCTGCTCCGTCAGCGTGTTGTTCCCGGTTAGGTCGGCGATGGTGTACTTGTCCGGCCGGAACTTGCGTATCGTCAGGATGGGGCTCTTGGGCACCAGCGGCGGGATGATGACGTTGACGCGCGAGCCGTCCGGCAGGCGGGCGTCGACGTACGGCGACGACTCATCGACACGGCGCCCCAGCGGCGAAATGATCCGGTCGATGATGCGCATGACGTGCACCTTGTCGCGGAAGCGCACGTCGGACAGGTACATGATGCCATCGCGCTCGTAGTAGACCTCATCCGGCGCGTTGACCATGACCTCAGAGATCGTCGTGTCGCCGAGCAGCGGCTCGATTGGCCCCAGGCCGATCGCCTCGTCGACGACGCGACGCACGACGCGCTCCTTCTCCTCGCCGTACACTGAGGGCGCGAACTGCCCGAGCAGCGTGCGCGCCGTCGCCTCTACGGCCTCTCTTGCCTCGGCCGGCGCCAGCTTCTCCACCGCCTCAAGGTCGATCTCGCGGATCAGGTTCTGATGGACGGCGTATACCAGCTCGAACTCTTCCTCCGACATGCGCTGTCCGTCCTCGTCGGGCACGACTTGAATGGGCGGCCGCGCCATCTCTGTGGTCTCGTCTATCTCGTTCATCACGCCTGGCTCTCCTTTGTGGTGGTCTCACGCTGACGTTCACCTTCCCAGCCCCTGGATAACCCCAGGCGAGCGAATAGACCCCGGCGCGCCGGCTTGATGCCGACGACCGTCCGTGCCAGGTCTGTGAGGTTGCGCGCCCCCGCCGACGACGGATGCTTCAGCACCGCCGGCTCGCCGATCTGGGAGTCGTTGCGCACCTTCTGGTCGAAGGGCACCTGCCAGAACACCTCGTGCCCCAGCACCTCTTCGATCGTCGTCGTGCGGACGCCGTCGCGCGTCGCCAGGTCGTTCGTGATGATGCGCACCCGGTCCTCCGGGTACGACGTCGACCGCAACGCCTCCAGCGCCCGCAGCGAGTCGCGCACGCTCGCGAACTCAGTCGTCACGACCCACAGCACCAGCGACGCGGCCTGGAGAGTGGCCAGCGTCAGGTCGTTCAGGATGCCTACGGTGTCGATGACGACGATGTCATGGCTCTTGGAGAGTAGCTCGATTATCTTGCGGAAATCGTCGGGCTTGATGCTGCGCCAGTCCATCGTCTGCGACGGCGCGGCGAGCACGTTGAGCCCGCTCGAATGTTGCACCAGGTACTTGGGGAGCGTGTCGCGCGTCACCTTCGACAGGTCGCGCGCCAGGTCGACGACGCTGCGCTCCGCCTCCAAGTTCAGCATGCCGCAGACGTCGCCGAAGCCGTTGTCGCCGTCGACGAGCACGATTGACTGCCCGGTCTCCTGCACGAGCGCCGCCGCCAGGTTTACCGCCACCGTCGTCTTGCCGACGCCTCCCTTGGCGCCGAAGACGGCGATGACGCTGCCTTGCGGGCCCCAGGCGGCCGTCTGCCCGCGCAGCCGCATCTGCCGCCGCTCCTCCGACTCCAGCACGGAGACTATCGACCGGCCGACG
>JALHUB010000190.1 GCA_022865685.1 Dehalococcoidia bacterium
AGCCGGGCCCTGTGCCGGCCAGGATGTGATAGGCGTTGCGGAGGAAATCCGTCTCGTCGGCGGTCAAGTTAGCGGGGACGTCGCTGAGCCGGTAGAGTCGAACCGCCAGCGCCACCGATACTAGGACGGCCAGGCAGACGGCGCCCCACGGCGGCGACTCCCGCAGGCGGCGGAGCCATCGCTTCGGCCACGACGATGTCGCCGTCTCTGGCGGCGCGATCTGCACGTCGCTCGTAGAGTCCATCTCACCCCCTCGGTGGGCGGCGAGGGTTACGTAACAGAGGCGATTATATCAGCTGAGCTGCAGTGAGCCACGTCGCGATGGTGGCGGGCACTGCCGCGAGCGGTGACCGCGCCTCGCGGGGCAACACAAAGGGATGCCTTTCAGCATCCCCTTGCAGAGCGGTTCGAATGTGCTGTCGCCGGAAGCCGGCTCTTGCTCCTACCGGTACTCGATGTTCGACGCGCCGCCGCGGCTCGGCATCCTGAGGCCCTGTGCGCCGCTGTTTCCGTTGTTGCCGGTGCCGCCGTTCTCGTCGTCACCGGACATCCCGAATCCCTGCCGGCCGCCGTGCATGCCGCGACCGAGCTTGCCCATGAAAGGCATCATGCCGCCGGCGCCCTCAGCGATTGCCCGCAGGGCGCCATCGACGGAGAGCACGACAACCTTGTCGCCGCTCGTGAACTTGCTGAGGTCGGCGGGAACCGTGACGACGCCGTCGCCGATGGTGTAGGTCTTTGAGCCGCCGCTGTTCAGGTCGACGGTCACGGTCTTCGCGTTGGCGTCGGCGCTGCTGACGGTCCCGAGGTCGATGGTGGCCGTGTGCGACTTGCCGGCCGAGTCCGTGAACTGGAACGAGCCGCCCTGGATGTGGCTGAAGAGCTGGTCGCGGGGAATGCCGCTCAGCTCCGGCAGCACCGGGTTGGCGCCGGCCAGCGGCGCGGGCCTGGCCTCGAGCGTCGCCGTTACGTCCTGGGCGTTGCCGTCGCGGGTGATCGAGAGAGTGATGCTGTCGCCGACCTTCTTGCCCTTGATGGCGTTGAGCAGAGCCTGCATGTCGCTGACCTGCGTGCCGTCGACGGCCGTGATGACGTCGCCGCGCTTCAGTCCTGCCTTCTCCGCCGGGCTATCGGCGATGACGGCGGACACGGTGAGGCCGTCGGACGTGCGCTTGATCTGGGCGCCGAGCCACGGCTGGTTGGTTGTATCGGTGCCGTTCTGATTGGCGCCGAGCGACGTAAAGACGTCCTCCGTGCTCTTCGATGCCGCCAGCGCGCTGTCGGACCCGCCGCCGGCAAGTGCTCTGAACGCAAGCCCTCCGCCGACGAGCGCGATGATTGCTGCGACTAGACCGGCCGCCATGACGAGCTTTTTCATGGCCACGCTCCTTTTGTGCTCCTGAACCTAGTTTCCGCAATCAATGCTAGCCGCGATTCGTTAAAGGAGGGTTAACAGACCCCCCATAACTTGTTAACCGGGCCGCGGCGCCGACTTGACGGGCGGATGGGATGGTGCCTAAAGTAACGCGCATGGAAGCGGACTCCGGCTCCGATCGAAGAGCAGTACACTTCCTTCCCCGGACGTCGCTCGGCCGGCTGGCCCTGGCTCTGCCGGCCGCGTTCGCCGTCGGATTCCGGCGCGAGCGGTCGATCCTGGCGTTTGTGTCGATATTCATCGGGCTCTTCGTCCTCGTCTTCCGGATCGCCGAGATCGTGAGCGAGCACTAGACTTCACCTCCACAGGCTGCGACGGGAGTGTGATCCGCGTTGATCGGCAAGGCGCACAGAGGCACCCGACGCATCCTCCTCGCCGGCGGCACAGGCTACGTGGGCGGTCGGCTGCTGCGTGTGCTCGAGGCGTCCGGACGGCCGCTGCGATGTCTGGCCCGAAAACCCGAGTTCCTGCGGCCGCGGGTCGCTACTCTTACCGAAGTCGTTAGAGGCGACGTTCTCGAACTGCCTTCCCTCAACGAGGCCATGAAGGACGTCCACACGGCCTACTACCTCGTTCACTCGATGGCGGCCGGCGGCGGGTTCGAGGAACGCGATCGCATGGGCGCGGAGAACTTCGCGAGAGCGGCCCGCGAGAAGGGAGTGAAGCGAATCATATACCTCGGCGGGCTCGGGGGTGGAGAGAGGCTGTCCAGCCACCTGGCGAGCCGCCAGGAAGTCGGTGAGATACTGCGGAGTTCCGGTGTTCCGACTATCGAGTTTCGGGCGTCGATCATAATCGGATCGGGCAGCCTGTCGTTCGAAATGGTTCGGGCGCTCGTCGAGAAGCTGCCAGTCATGACCACGCCTCGCTGGGTACGGTCGCAAGCTCAGCCGATAGCAGTCGAGGATGTCACGGCCTATCTGTCGAAGGCGCTCGAGCTAGAAGATGACAAGAGCTACGTCTTCGAGATCGGCGGTGCGGATCAGGTATCGTATAGGACTATCATGCAGGAGTATGCTCGCCAGCGGGGCCTGAGGCGGATCATGATCCCCGTGCCGGTGCTGACGCCGTGGCTATCCAGCCTATGGCTGGGCCTTGTTACGCCGATCTACTCCCGCGTCGGCAGACAACTGATCGAGGGCGTTAGGAACGACACCGTCGTAGAGGACGACCTCGCGATGCGCGTTTTCGACTTGCGTCCCAGGGGTATTCAGGAGGCGATCGCCCGCGCGCTGTCGAACGAAGAGCAGGAGTTCGCTGAGACGCGATGGTCGGACGCCCTTTCTTCCCGCGCTCCTCCCGGCGCGTGGGGAGGCGAGAGGTTCGGGTCCCGGATCGTGGATTCGGCCACGATTGCCGTGTCGTGCGAGCCGGCGAAGGCGTTTGCCCCGATACGTAGGATGGGCGGAAAAACAGGCTGGTACTACGCCGACTGGCTCTGGAGGCTGCGCGGGCTCATCGACCTCCTTGTCGGCGGCGCGGGCATGAGAAGAGGGCGCCGTTCTCAGGAGTCGCTTGTGCCCGGCGATACCGTCGATTTCTGGCGCGTCGAGGCGTTCGAGCCCGACAGGCTGCTGCGGCTTCTCTCTGAGATGAGGCTCCCGGGGCGTGCCTGGCTCCAATTCGAGGTCGAAGGGGAGGAATCCGGCTCGGTCATTCGACAGACCGCCATGTTCGATGCTCTGGGGCTTCCCGGGCTCGCCTACTGGTACGGTCTCTACCCTATACACAGGGCGGTCTTCAAGGGCATGTTGAGAGGCATAGCCAAAGCCGCGTCCGTGGAGGAGTGAAATGAACGTTGGCGGAGCTGTTGTCAGCTATCTCCTGACTGCAATGGTCTTCTTTGGTATAGATCTTGTCTGGCTGGGGCTGGTCGCGAAGAACATGTACAACAGAAACATCGGGCACCTGATGAGCAGCCAGGTGAACTGGGTTGCCGCCGTGGTCTTCTACCTGGCTTTCATCGTCGGGATACTGGTGTTCGCTGTCTATCCCTCTGTGGACAGAGACTCCCTCTTGCGCGCCATAGTGCTCGGCGTCTTGTTCGGGTTCTTCACCTACTCAACCTATGATTTGACGAATCTCGCGACTCTGAGGGACTGGCCTCTGTCCGTCACGATAGTCGACATCGCCTGGGGCATCGTACTGACGGGCGCGGTGAGTGCGGTTGGTTTCTTCATCGTCAAGGCTTTCGATTGAGGCCCGCTGTGGCGTTGAACTGGCAGCGACGGTTTCGGCTGAGCTCCCGCACGCGAGCGCTGACACAGCCCGCGCAGGTGTGAGTCGAAAGCGCTCAGCGACAATACTACTCTTGACGGAAGTTGCGCTCCCACCGCTCCAGGTCGAACGAATGCGGGATTTCGACGCGTCCGCGGGCTACCTTGCCGAGCGGAGTCTGCGGCAGGGGCGTGTCGGAGACAACGAGCAGGCCGATGCGCTCATGGAGGTCGAGTCTGGCGTCGAGCCGACTGAGCCGTTCGAGGAGAACGGTGCGGATGCTGTCCTCGTTTACAGGCAAGCCCTTCTCCCTGCAGGCTTCGTTCGTCACGTCGAAGAACGGGTGGACGACCGCGCCCACGACGGTTTTGGTGCCGACCTGTAGGGGCACCACGCAGATGCTCTCGATCAGGGGGTCGGGAGTGACCAGGTCTTCGATCCGGTCGGGAATCACCTTCTTGCCCGATTCGAGGACGATTACCGATTTGATCCTACCGGTGATCCACACGTTGCCCTCTCCATCGATCCGGCCCAGGTCGCCGGTCCGAAACCAGCCGTCCAGCTTGGCCTCTCGCGTCAGCTCCGGCTCCCTGTGGTAGCCGAGAAAGACGTTGTGGCCCCGGACCAGCAGCTCTCCTCCGCCGCGCGGGAGGATGTGCGGGCTTCCTCCGGTGTCGTCGAGGACGGCGACTTCCACTCCGGGCAGCGGCGGACCTACGGATCCGGCCTGCTTCTCGTAGTGGCGCGTGAAGAGGTACCTGGCGACGTTCCATCGCTGCACGCTGACGACAGGCGCCGTCTCCGTAAGCCCCCATCCCTGGACGATCGGTAGCCCCAGGCGGAGGAGGTCGCGGGCAGTCTCCGGGTCCAGCGCCGCGCCGCCGCACACTATGAAACGCAGGTGCCCCCCGAGGCGGCGGTGCAGTGGCCTGAACAACAGCGGTCCGATGTTGAGTCCCGATGTGCGCTTAACATAATCTACCACCCGGAGCGCCCGCTCGAATTGCCCGAGTCGCCCTTCCGCCTCCACTTGACGGACTATCGCCCTATACATCAGCTTGAACAGGGCAGGAACGCCGCCGAACAGCGTCGGCTTGGTCTCCTGCATCCGGTCGCGAAGTCTGGTGAGGTCGTTTTCCAGCGTCGTCTCCACGCCAAGGCTAGTAAACGTCAACAGACCGACAGTGAAGGGCAGGGCGTGATGAAACGGAAGGACGGTGAGCATCCGGTCGCTCTGCCGTATGGGAAGGCCAAGTCGGACGGATTCGACGTTGGCGGTGAAGTTACCATGGGTGAGCATCACGCCCTTCGCGCCCCCCATCGTGCCGGAGGTGTACACAATCGACGCCAGATCGTCACTGTCAACTCTGGTGTCTGCCAGCATTTGCCGGCTCTCTTCCGTCGCTCGCGCCGCGACGCTACCGAAAGGGACGACGCTCCCGGTTAGGCGAGGGCCGCCGTCGACGTCTTCTCCCGCGACGATGACGGCCTCGATTCCCGGCAAACGGTCGGGCAGCCTTCCGAGGACAGCGGGCGAGGCGATGACGTAGCGCGAGTCAGATCGCCGAACGAGGTCCCCGATCTCGGGGCGTTTCAGCTCGCTGTACAGCGGCACGCCCACGCCGCCGGCCACCGACAGGCCGTAGTAGCCGACAATCCAGTCGAGGCTGTTCTCGCAGACGATGGCGACCGCGTCACCCTTACGCATTCCCATCGCCAGGAGGCCGGCGCCGAACTCCCGCGACCGCTGCGCCAGTTCGCTGAAGGTCAGGCCCTTATAGACCGATCCCACCTTCATCTGGTAGGCGACCTTCGATCCGAAACTGCGCGCCGACTCTTCGACCAGCTCAGGGATGGTTGACGGCGTGGTCATTGCTCAGTCGTGCTCCGGTCAGATGATGACGCGTTTCGTTTACGGGGAAACCAGGGGATGAAGACACTAGTGCTCTCGACGTATTCGCGGTACTTGGGCTTGGTCTCGACCTGGGCCTTCTCGAGCAAGGCCACGCCTGACACTCGCAGCAGCATGAAAGTGAGCAGGATTGGGCTGAAGATGGTCCAGAAGCCCCAGCGCGTGCCGGCGGCGATCAAGTAGAGCCCCCACCACATCGTCGCCTCGCCGAAGTAGTTCGGGTGGCGCGTGTAGGCCCAGAGGCCGCTCCGCATCACCTTGCCTTCGTTCGCCGGATCAGCCCTGAAGCGGGCGAGATGCCAGTCGCCGACCGCCTCGAAGAAGAAGCCGACGCACCAGACAGCGGCCCCAAGGATGTCGAAGACGGCGAAGTGGTCGGGCGTTCGGTTCGACTGCGCCGCCATCAAGGACAGGGCGATGATCCACGTCAGCAGGCCCTGAAGCATGAAGACCTGAAAGAAGCTCACCCACCAGTATCTCTTGCCCCATCTCTGTCGGAACGCCTGATAGCGGTAGTCTTCGCCCTTACCCCAGTTGCGGATCACGATGTAGCCGGCGAGACGGAAGCCCCAGATTCCGACCAGGGCGGCGACGAGCGCTTTTCTGCCCGCGAAGCCGTCGCCGGTGATGGCGTAGACCACGGCGAGGAGCACGAAACCCAGGCCCCAGAGGGGATCGACCGTGCTGGCGTCCCGGCGCATGACGCTGATCAGCCAGCCGCAGGTCATAAAGACCACGGTGACCAGGAGGCTCAGTCCGACGATCTGCAGTTGCGCCATATTGGGGGCATCCCTGCTTTTTACTGCTAGGTCTAGGATCGCCCGCGGCACGTCGCCTTGTCAAGCGCCTCGCATGTCATACTATGCTTTCGCGACGCGAGATCTCGGTCTCCTATCTGCATCGGCGAAGAGCTGATGGTAAGCTTGCGCAAAGAGGCATCACGTGAGAATCTCTGGTGGGCGCTGCAGGGCTCGAACCTGCGGCCTCCTGGGTGTAAACCGTCTCCGCCTGAGCGCTGTGAACAGAATCAACGTCCCTTCGCCCCTATTGATCAACGCCGTGCGCCGGAGTAGATTGTGGAAGGTCGCACGAGAGCAAGGAGATACATGATGAAACGCTGGACATTCGTGGCGCTAATCCTTTCCCTAATGGGAGCCAGCCTCGTCGTAGCCGGCTGCTCGGACTCGAAGGAGGAAGCGTCGGGCCCGACGCCCGGCGGACCGGTGCCCGGCGTCACCGACACCGAGATCCTGCTCGGAACGCACATGCCGCTGAGCAAGTCGCCGGCCGCCTCCTGGGGCGTTGTCGCCGATGGCATGAAAGCCTACTTCGAGTACGTCAACTCCCAGGGTGGCGTAAACGG
>JALHUB010000191.1 GCA_022865685.1 Dehalococcoidia bacterium
CGACGCCACCTGCATGTGGTTCGTCAAGAACCCCGAGTGGTTCGACGTCATCGTCGTCGAGAACATGTTCGGCGACATCATCACCGACCTCGGCGCGATGATCCAGGGCGGCATGGGCATCGCCGCCGGCGGCAACATCAATCCGGAGGGCGTCTCCATGTTCGAGCCCATCGGCGGCAGCGCCCCCAAGTACACGGGCCAGAACGTCATCTGCCCGCTGGCGGCCATCGGCGCCGTCCAGATGCTCGTCGCCGAGCTGGGTGAGGAGCAGGCGGCGGACCGCATCGAGCAGGCGATAATCAAGGCGCTGGGCAGCGGCAAGATCAAGTCGCTGAACGCCGGCCGCATGGGGATGAGCACGTCGGAGATGGGCGACCTCGTCGCCTCCCTTGTGTAGGGGGGCTTTGGCGCTCCCGCCCTACGACCCTCCATGTCCTCGCCGTTAAGGCCTAACGACCCGTCGCCCAAGCCGGACTAGCGCCGCCTCGAATAGATCCGCCATCTTCCCGCCGCGAGCGCGAAAACCCCCGCTGCGGCAACAGCGGCAAGAGCGCTGACGGGCACCCGTGGCGAGTTGCGCGTTGATCCCGCCTGGTCTGGGAGCTCCGCTATGCCGCCAACAGGAGGCGCAGGGCCGCAGGCGTCGACCCAGCCGTCGTTGTCGTCATCAGCGGTGGCAGCTGCGACCACAGCGGCGAGAGTTGCATTGGCCACGTCAGCGGCGAAGCTCAGATCGAGAGTGCTCAACGTGTCCGAAGAATGGTGGTAGTTCGGATTGCGGAAGTATACGGTCTCGATGACCAGGAGGGCTTCGTATCCCTGATCCCAAAAAGGAGCATGGTCGCTCCGCCTAAAAGTGGAATCCCCCAGCGGCGATACTGGGAGAGCAGGCACGGCCGAAGCTGACGCCTCCGTGAAGGTTTGTAGGAGTGGCGCAGAGGCGGTATTGCCGACAACCGAGATGAAGTTGCCGACATCCGGGCCGGAAACACCGGGCGGGTAGGTCTGGCATCCCGGCTCGTCGCACGTGTACCCGATCATGTCCAACACAAGAACACCAGCTATGTCCCTGCCTGCAGCCCCGGCCTGGGCCGCCATCTGCCGACTCCCTACTAGCCCGTCCTCCTCGAAGGAGAAGCTAACGAACTGTATTGACGGCTGGAAGGACTGGACACTGAGAAGGCGGGCTATTTCGAGCATCGCAGCCACGCCGCTCGCATTGTCATCTGCACCGGGCGTGCCCCCCACGGAGTCATAGTGCGCGCCAATGATGAAGGATACCCCCGGGCACACCGTGCCTTGGAGGGTACCAACAACGTTCGGGAACGTTGCACCCGAGTAGGTGACGGGGTCCTCTTCTACGCTCAGACCAAGCGCGTCCAGTTGGGTATGAACGTACCCTGCGACCTCGCCCAGTTTCGTTCTCTCGGCCTGAGTGCCGAGCGCATGCCTGGCGCCCTCAATCTGCGTAATGTGGGCACCGACGCTCTCCGCCGTGATACCACTCTGAGCTTGCGCCGGCTCGGCGACAGTCCCATCGAGGCGTGGGTGGCCTACACCGGTGACGAAGGTTGTCACCAGGGCAAGCCCTATCGCCGCGATTGCCAGCCGGGATAACAGAGCGCATCGGAGCGTCGCACGCATCGCGCAACCTCCTTGTTGGCGGGGGCAATCAGCGCGGATAATCAGCAGCGAGCTGTTAGTGCGGCGATTATAGCACCACAAACGCGCCTGTCAACGGCGCGCATCGGATGACGAATCGCTGCACAGTCGACTAGAGGATGGGCTTGACGATGATCGCCTGCTCGCGCTCCGGACCGACGGACACCAGCGCCACCGGCACGCCGATGAGCTGCTCCAATCGCTTCACGTACTCCCGCGCGTGCCGCGGCAGGTCCTCGAAGCGGCGCACGTGCGTCGTCGGCTCCTGCCAGCCCGGCAGCTCCTCGAAGATCGGCTCACAGCAGGCAAGGCGCCCCCTGCTCGCCGGGAAGCGGTCGACCGGCACACCGTCGACCTGGTACGACGTGCACACCTTCACGCTCGCAAACGTGTCCAGCACGTCCAGGCGCGTGATCACGGCGCCCGATAGCCCGTTCAGGCGCGCCGTGTAGCGGGCGGCCACCGCATCGAACCAGCCGCAGCGACGCGGCCGGCCCGTGGTGGCGCCGTACTCCTGCCCCTTCTCGCGCAGCTCGTCGCCCACGCCGCCCTTCAGCTCCGTCGGCATTGGCCCGTTGCCGACGCGCGTCTGGTACGCCTTGTAGACGGCGACGACACGCGTGATCTGCGTCGGACCGATGCCGATGCCCAGGCCCGCGCCCGCAGCCGTCGACGACGGCACCGACGACGTCACGTACTCGTACGTGCCCGAGTCGAGGTCCAGCAGCGATCCCTGCGCGCCCTCAAGCAGTATCGTCTCCCCGCGTGTCAGCGCCTCCTGCACCATCACCGCCGTATCGGCGACGAACGGGGCCAGGCGGCGACCGAAGTCGCGATACGCCTCGTAGACCTTGTCGAAGTCGAGCGGCTCCAGCCCGTACAGCTTCTGGAGCACGGCGTTCTTGTACGGCAGCACCAGCGAAAGGCGCTCGCGGAAGGCGTCCGGATTGATCAGGTCGACCATGCGGATGCCGATGCGCCCCACCTTGTCGACGAACGCCGGCCCCACGCCGCGGAACGTCGTGCCGATGGCCGCCGGCCCGCGCAGCTCCTCGTCGGCGCGGTCGATGAGGATGTGATAGGGCATGACGATGTGACAGCGGTCGCTGACGTAGAGGTTCTTGACGCTCACGCCCTTCGACTGCAGGTCCTGGATCTCCTCCAGCAGCACCGGCGGGTCGACGACCACGCCGTTGCCCATGATGCACACCTTGTCGCCGTAGAAGATGCCCGCCGGCACGAGGTGGAGGCGGAATGTGCCCATGTCGTTGACGACGGTGTGTCCGGCGTTATTCCCGGCCGAGTAGCGCGCGACGATGCTGGCGTTCTGGGCGAGGAGATCGATCGTCCTGCCCTTGCCTTCGTCGCCCCACTGGCCGCCTATTACTACGATTACCGGCATGAATTTACCCCGACCGGATCGGGGCATACCTCCTTCCGCGTCTGAGGCTTCTGAACCGCGCCGAGTATAGCAGAGACCCCGATCCAATGGAAGAGCCTGCGCAGCAGCGGTAGAACTGATAACGTAGCCGAGACTTTCCAGTCTCGGCGCAACGTCGGCTGTTGGAGGCGATACCGGTAGCCTCTACTCTCCCAACTCCCCGGGCGGGTCCGCCGCGAGGGACGCCTCCGGCGCGACGCGCTCCTTCCCACGCAGCGCGGCGAGCGCCCTCTTGTCGCTGATCAGCAACGCCGCGAATATCGCCACGATGGGGAACAACGCCGAAACGACAAACGCGTCGTGGAACGCCAGCAGGGCGCCGCTGCGAGTCGCGGGACTCACCAGGACAGCGCCGTGAGTGACGAGCCGCCGCGTCAGCACCGTCGCCGCCACCGCGACGCCGAAGCTCGCGCCGATGTACGGGATCGCGCTGCCGATGGCCGTCGCCCGGCCCGTGTCGCGCGCCGCGATCGTCACGTAGGCGGCCGCCGATGCCGGCACCATCACCAGCCCGAACGACATCCCCCGCAGCAGCATGATCAGGCGAATCCACCATCCGCTCGTCTCCAGGTCGACTCGCAGGAACGACAACGTGGTCAGAAGCAAGCCGACCATTCCGGCTATCACCAGTCGACGGGGGCCGACACGCGGGTACACGCGGCCCATCAGCGGCGCGATCAGCCCTACCCCCAACGCCTGCGGGAACGTCGCCAGACCCGATTCGAGCGGTGAGAATCCCATCTCTAAC
>JALHUB010000192.1 GCA_022865685.1 Dehalococcoidia bacterium
AGCCTGCCATGGATATTTTCCGGCCCGGGCTTTTGGGCTATACCGGATGCGTCCATAACAGACGGGACGGATGTCGGGACGGTATGGACTAACATAGACGCCGACTGCAACGGCGAAGTCGACTTCATGGCCGATAACTGTTCCTTGGTGCCTGGTGGTCCTGTCGGTCATGAGGGGAGGGCGTCGCCTCTGGACTGGCTAGAGAGAACCACGAACGTAGGAAGCACGAGCGAAGACTACCTCATACCGATCATGCCTCCGTGGCCCTGGATCGTCCGCCACCGGGCGGACATCCATCATCTCTGTTTTGGCGCCATCGTATTGCCCACAGAGTCCGTCCTTAACACCGTCTACGCCCAAGTCCCCTTCTCCACCGGCGGGATCAACGACGGCTGTCCGGCATCCGGCGCTGTTGAGACTGCGTGCAAGGACGCTGTCGACAACGACGCCGACACCCTGATCAACGACGGCTGCGCGCAAGTAGGCCGCACCGCGGAGACCGGGACCGAGTGCGCCAACGACATCGACGACGACGCCGACACCACCTTCGTCGCCCAAACCCAGCTCGGCGGCTCCCCGATTACTCCGCCCGCCTCCCTCTGCCTAGACACCCCTCAGACGAGTGAGTCCGTCACCGAGGTGTACAACAACCCGCCGCTCCTGGGCGACGAGGACAACGACGGTAAAGTCAACGACGGATGTGCGGCAGTCGACACCGCGGAGAACGCCGCGACCCAGTGCGCCGACTCCGACGACGACGACGCCGACACCGTGGTCAACGACGGCTGCGTAGCAGTCGGCGCCGCGGAGACCGTGTGCGGCAACACCAGCGACACGGACAACGACGGCAAGAACGACGGCAACGGTCTCTACGCGCGCTGGACGATCCTGCAGAGCATGGGCTCGACCCATCTGGCGAAAGCTGGGGACCTACGGATGGTCAAAACGCTCTCGCCCAGCCTCCCGTCCGACACCGGCTACGTCGAGCGCATCATCGACCTCCAGTGCTTCTGGATCGACGAAGACGGTGGCGCGCCCGCCGACGCTGACGGTGTCATAAGCGAGGTAGCGAGCTGGCAGGACCAAGACCTACTGGACTTGAGCGGGATCGATGTGTGTGACACCGACCGCGACTGCCTCATCGACGCGGCCTGCGCTCAGCCCGGCCAGCCCGTGGACACGGATGACTTGCCGAACGGCGCCCCCTTGTGCCCCGTGTTGCAGTACAGCGCGAACCCCAAGGTCGTCCAGTACGACACGGCTGCCGATACGGACTGCGACGGCCTGGTGGACGGCGTCGAGTACGCCTACGGCTCCGACCCGGAGCTCCCCGACAGCGACGACGACGGCGCCCCCGACTTCGTCGAGATGTTCCAGTTCACCAACCCGCTTGTCCAGGACACCGACGGTGACGGCCTTCTTGACAAGCCGGAGGACGACTACGTCGCCGCTGCTGCCAGCAGCGCCGAGGCGGGTGAGGCCGTGAACTTCGACGACAACTGCCCGACTGTGGCCAACGCAACCCAGGCTAACAACGACGGCAAGCGGCGAATCAACCCGCGGTCCGGCACGCTTGCGGGCACCCCCAACCAGGACAAGCTGGGCGACGCCTGCGACCCGGACGACGACAACGACTATGCCGTCGATAGTTACGAGATCGATACCACCACCGTAAAGGTGGTCACCGATCCGCTCAACGAAGACACGGACTGCGACACGGTCCAGGACAGCGCGGAGTATAGGCTCGGCCCGGCGGCGCCGCCCGCGAACCCCTGGCCGACCAACACCAATGCAAAGCCGGCCTGGGCAGCCCTCCAGCAGGTCTACTACAAGGGCTGCCACATCAACGTGAATGCCGCGTACGCTGGCTTTGCGGTATTCATTGGCGACCCGCCCCCGCCCAACCCCGATGGCGCCGAAATGGATCCCGACGGCGACGGCGTCGCCTGCCCGACCGACTTCGACTCCGACAACGCCGCCGGTCCCTCTCCTCCCGGCCACGCCATCAAGGATGAGATCACGGACGCGGTCGAGGCGTTCGGCTACGGCACAGGCATCGCCGCTCCGGACAGCGACGGCGACGGCTGCGAAGACTGGATCGAGATCAGCGACCTCAACGGCGACCGCAGAGCAGACGTCGGCGACAATCTCCTGCTGGCTGAGCGCAAGGCCGCCCTGCCGCCGCTGGGGGCGATAGCATACGATTGTGTCCTGGATCGCGTATTCGATGTCGACAAGAACAAGAGGGTCGACGTCGGCGATCAACTCCAGGAAGCCCTAAACACCTGCAACCTGAAGAACTGGGGCGGGTGTATGGTCTGTCCGTCGGAGAACTAAGCAGCCAGCACTAGTGAGAGCTCCCTCCCCCAAACCAAGGAGGTAGCCCAAAACTAGACAGTGGTAAACAAGAGCACCGCCCGGGTGGATCCTCAAGGGATTGCCCGGGCGGTACTCTATCCTGCGCCCGGTTGCGGGAGGAAAACTCCGCGAAGGGCGCCTGTCTAGACAATTTCGCGGAACAGGCGTTAACCTTTTCTCCCGGCAGGCGTTATACAAACTGACGCAGGTTTGCGTGCGGACGTCTATGGCTATAGCTGCGTCCGCTTTGGCGCGGGCCTGCTCGTTGGAAGGATCCCGCAGGGAGGCGGCCAAGCAGAAAAGGAGGTGCAAGGACGAAAAGAGTTCCGCTGCGCTGACGCTTTGCCTTCGGCGTCGTCGATAGTCTCGGCCGAGGGCGACGCAGAAGCGAACGCAAACGTATCGGG
>JALHUB010000193.1 GCA_022865685.1 Dehalococcoidia bacterium
CAGGTTGATGCCCTTGTGCTCGGCCAGCCGGCCGCCGTGAACGACCGTGCAGTGGACCTCGTCGCCGGCCACCCTGTCGACGAGCAGTTGGATGAGGCCGTCATTGATGAGGATGGGGTCGCCCGGCTCGACGGCCCTGGGGAGAGCGGCGAAGTTCGTCTAGACGCGTTCCGCCGTGCCCGCGACCGGCTTCGTCGTCAGGACGAACGGCGCGCGCTCGTGCAGAGAGACGGCCTTGCCGTCGACGAGCGGGCCGGTGCGGATGCGCGGGCCCTGCAGGTCCTGCATGACAGCGACGACGCGCCCGGTCTCGCGGGCGAGGCGCCGAACGGTCGCGATTCGCGTGGCATGGGAGTCGCGGTCGTCGTGGGAGAAGTTGAGGCGGGCCACGTCGGCGCCCGCTTCGATGAGGCGGCGCAGGATTTCCTCGTGGTCGGTCGCCGGTCCGAGGGTGATGACGATCTTCGTCCTTCGGAATACGGGCATCTTGCGCCTCCGTTCATTGCGCATGATACTCCAATGCCGACCAAGGGGGATGAGCCCGAAGGCGTTGACCCGTAACATGCTAAGGGGCTTATACTGTCGAAAAACGCCATCAGGAGGGATCGATGGCTCGCTACATACTTGCGCTGGACCAGGGGACCTCCAGCTCCCGCGCCGTCCTCATCGACGAGGCCGGGAAGCCGGTCGTCGAGGCCGGCCAGGCCTTCCGGCAGATCTACCCCCACGCCGGCTGGGTCGAGCACGACCCCGAAGAGATATGGTCTTCGCAACTGGCCGCCGCGCAGGAGGTCCTGCGAAAGGCCGGCCAGACCGGCATCAACGCCTCCGAGGTCGCAGCCGTCGGCATAACCAACCAGCGGGAGACGACCATAGTCTGGGAACGCGCCACCGGCCGGCCCGTCTACAACGCCATCGTCTGGCAGTGCCGGCGCACCGCGTCGATGTGCGACGAGATGCGCAGCCGCGGCCTGGAGCCGATGATCCGGGAGCGCACGGGCCTCGTCATCGACGCCTACTTCTCAGGGACGAAGCTGCGCTGGATACTGGACAACGTCGACGGCGCGCGGCAGAAGGCGGAACGCGGCGAACTTGCCTTCGGGACGGTGGATAGCTGGCTCATCTACCGGCTGACCGGCGGCGCCGTTCACGTCACCGACGCCACGAACGCCTCGCGCACCATGCTCTACAATCTCCGCGAAGGCACATGGGACGCCGACCTTTTGCGTGAGTTCGACGTGCCGGAGGCCGTGCTGCCCGCCATCCGCCCATCGAGCGGCGTCGTCGGGACGACCGAGAAGCCGCTGCTCGGCGCGGAGGTGCCGATTGCGGGCATGGCCGGCGACCAGCAGGCATCGCTCTTCGGGCAGGCTTGCTTCCAGCCGGGGATGGCAAAGAACACGTATGGCACCGGCTCATTCGTTCTCATGCACACCGGCGAAAGTCCGGCGCCTTCGCAGACCATGCTGGCGACCGTGGCTTCACAACTGGGCGAGAGCGTCAACTACGCGCTGGAGGGCAGCATCTTCGTCACCGGCGCGGCGGTCTCCTGGCTGCGCGATGGCCTGGGCATCATCGGCAGGGACATGGAAGTGGAATCGCTGGCCTCAGGCGTCGACTCCAGCGACGGCGTCTACTTCGTGCCGGCCTTCGTCGGGCTAGGCGCGCCCTACTGGGACCAGTACGCGCGCGGCGCCATCCTTGGCATGACGCGTGGGACGACGTCCGCGCACATCGCCCGTGCCGCTCTGGAGGCCATCGCCCTCCAGACCCATGACGTCGTAGAGGCGATGGAGCGCGAGTCGGGCGTCGCGATGCCCGAGCTGCGCGTCGACGGCGGCGCCGTCCGCAACGACCTGCTGATGCAGATACAGGCGGATGTGCTGGGACGGCGGGTCGTGCGCTCCTCGGTGCTGGAGACGACGGCACAGGGCGCGGCCTTCCTCGCGGGCCTCGGTACGGGCTTCTGGTCGACGACGGACGAGCTGGCGCAACTGTGGCGCTCCGATCGCACCTTCGAGCCACAGATGGACGAAGGCGCCCGCGAAGAGCTGTGCGCGGGCTGGCGACGGGCCGTCGAGCGCGCCAGGAACTGGGCCACGGACTGACCTCATCGCTGACGGCAGCCGGTTCGATTCCGGCAATCCGCCGGGGGGCTTGCGGCCGGTCGGCCCGACTCACTGCCGAGCGGAGGCCGGTACCGCCTCTGAGGGATGAATCCCTCAGCTTCTCCAAGAGGGCGTGATTAGCAAAAGCTGCGGCCTGCCCGCCGGCAGGCGCGGTTTCAACCCGCAGACCTGTTAAACAACCCCGCTCGCTCCTCCATCGATCCGAAACCGACGAGCCATGTTGCTGACGGCGATAAGTCCTACCCCACAGCGGCGAGTCGAGCGGCGCGGGTCTCATGCCCCCGTTTGCGCTGGCGCTCTCTTCACTTGCGGTCGCCGCGTTGGCCGCCGGCGCATCGAAGCTGTTCATCGTGACGATAAGAGGCCGGGGATTTCGTCTCGACCTGTGACGAGCGGCGGCCCGCTCAGGCGCCGCCCGTTTGACCGCCCCACCGTCCTTTAGAAACCCCCGGCCCCCGTCGACCGCAGATTAGCATCCGCCTCGTGGCGCCAGCTTGACGCTTCGCCGTCGCTATCCCTGCGCTTTCCCTACGACTTCGCCGCGCGGATCGACGCCGCCGGTTAGACGGAAACGTGCGGCGCGGTCTAGAATGACGCGAATCGCATCTGACAAGGAGCAGGCTGATGAGAGCGAAGAACCGGATTGTGGAGCTGGCCGCCGACATGGTGCCTATCTTCGCCGACCCGGCGCGCGAGTACTGCTACCTGTCGCGCGTGCGGCGCTACCGTCGCATCGACGGCGGCGCCCGCTTCTCGGTGCTGACGAACGACGGCGAGGAGATGACGTTCGACGTCCGCTTCGTGTCGCCGTATGTCGTGCGGGTGCGCTGCCATCGCCCGGGAGTGGAGCCGCCCACGGACTCCGCCATGCTCGTCGAGGGGGCGCTGCGGCACGCAGACGTCCACGTCGAAGCGCGCGAAGGGCGAGTCGTCATCAGAAGCGACTCCCTCGAGCTGCGGGTCGTGCGCCGTCCTTTCCATTACGGCGTGTTCGACCTGAAAGGCAGGAAGCTGCTCGTCCAGCAGATCGGCGACGTGACGGACTCCCATCTCGTCTCCCTTCCGCTCGGCTGCTCGCGCGACTTCCGCGGCCGCATCGCCTTCCACGAGAGCTTTGAGTTGGCGCCGGACGAACGCCTCCACAGCCCGGAACTCGGCACCTCCGATCTCCGGGGCCATCGCATCGTCT
The DNA here is from genome assembly GCA_022865685.1 of Dehalococcoidia bacterium. GTDB lineage: Bacteria > Chloroflexota > Dehalococcoidia > DSTF01 > JALHUB01 > JALHUB01. The sequence continues at coordinate 3,319 of JALHUB010000193.1, forward strand.
CGCGGCCGGGCGACGCCAGGGGCGCCGGCGCGGCGAGATCGAGTTCCTCCTTCATTTGGAGCAGTTGTGGTTACGGCGTCTTCGTTCATCACGCGGGGGAGACTGTCTACGAGTTGGGTTGCCCGTCGTCGATAACGTGCTCCTTCCGCGTCGAAGACGCACACCTCGACTATTCCATTGTCTTCGGCGCGGATGCCGAGGAGATCATGGCCCGCTACGCCGGGCTCGGCGTTCGAGGTGCGGCGTCGCGCTAGCGCGAGATGATGGCCGGCAGGGCGAGTTACTGCCGCGCGGGGAGGGCCGCTCGGGATCCCGAGCGGCCCGAGATGGCGCCACAAACGCCGCACATCCGGCAGGCGGCTTCTCGCCGGCCGGCGCAGCTTCGACAGTCCGCGACACGCGCCCCTCCCGCCACATGTGACGACAAGCCGCAAGAGCGCGTCGAAGCCCCTCTTGCCCCGCGTGTCGCATCCGTTTTCCCTTGCGCATCAGGTAATGACTGATCGTCCGATGATCTACTGGACGGAGCCGACGACGAGCACCCACAAGTGGAGCGGCGAAAGCCCCCGGAGGAAGGACAGGCTTTGGCAAACGCTGACCGGTCGGCACGGCGCGGGCCTCCCCTGGAGGAGGCTCCCGGCTGGCGCCAGCCCGGGCTGGGCGAGCGTTCGCGCTCGCTGCCCGGCAGGCCGGGGCCGTCGAAAGTACCCCGCGAGCTGAGAGAGCTCGAGGGATACCTGTTCCTGGCGCTGCTCCTCGTAGGCACCGCGCTCATCCTGGCCCTGGTTGAAGAGGTGCGGCCTTCCGGCTACCTTACCGCGATGCGGGCAGCCGCGACGTTTGCGCTCATGGTGGTCTGCGTGACCGCCATCTCTCGACTGCGCTGCGCCCGCCGGGGGCTGGTCCGGACGAGCGCGCCTTCGACGCGCGATGCCATCACCGGCCTGCCCGACGAGCAGTACTTCTGGCTGCGACTGCGAGAGGAGCACGCGCGGTCCCGTCGCTACGGCGAGCCGTTCTCTGTGGCGGTCCTCGACGTCAACAGCCTGGCGTCCGTCAATCGCTCCTACGGCGAGGCCGCCGGCGATGCCGTGCTCGCCCACGTCGCGCGGGTCGTGGAATCCGCGAAGCGCGGCTCAGACGTCGCCGTCCGCCTGACCGACGACGAGTTCGCGCTCCTCCTGCTTGATTGCGACCGCGACGGGGCGTCGACCTTCGCCATTCGCTTGCAGCAATACCTCAACGGCCAGCCGGCCACCCTCCTTTTCGACGGCCGCACCCTCAACGTCCCGATAGGGATATCGATCGGTTTCGCCGCCGCGACGAACTATGAGACGAGCTCTGAGGAGCTGGTGGCGAGGGCGCGCCACAACCTGGCGGCGGCGAAGGAGGAGAGGAACCTCCAGCGGGAGCGCTGGGCCATCTGAGAGACCCCCGCGCCACGAAATCTCCTCGCGGCGCCTGGCCGAGCGAGGCCCCGCGCCGTCGCGCCTCCTCCCAACGTCTCAGTCATTGAAAAGGCCCAGCCACTGTGCTAGCTTGAAATCATGGACGATGCGGTCATTGCCGTGGAGGGCCTCGTCAAGCGGTACGGCTCGGTTGTCGCTCTCGACGGTGTCGATTTGCGCGTGTCCCGTGGCACAGTCTTCGGGCTGCTGGGCCCAAACGGAGCCGGCAAGACCACGGCCGTGCGGGTCCTTACGACCATCATCCGGCCGGATGGCGGGCGTGCCTCGGTGCTGGGCCACGACGTCGTGAGAGAGGCCGCCGCCGTGCGCTACCGCATCGGGCTCGCTGGTCAGAACGCCGCCGTCGACGGCAACCTCACCGGGCGCGAGAACCTGCGCCTGATCGGACGGCTGACCCAACTCCCCCGCCGGCGAATCGCCGATCGCGCCGACGAGCTCCTCGAACGCTTCGGGCTCTCTTCCGCCCGCGACCGTCTCGTCCGCACCTACTCCGGCGGCATGCGACGCCGGCTGGACCTGGCAGCGGCTCTCGTGCATTACCCTGAAGTCGTCTTCCTCGACGAACCGACGACGGGCCTCGACCCCCAGGGCCGGCTGGAGCTGTGGGAGATCATTCGCGAGCTGGCGGCGGGTGGCGCCACGGTCCTGCTCACAACGCAGTACCTCGAAGAAGCGGATCGGCTGGCGAACCGCGTCGCCGTGGTGGACCGCGGGCGTGTCATAGCAGAAGGGACGCCCGTCCAGCTCAAGGCTCAGTTCGGCAGCGCGGTGCTAGAAGTGGGACTGCCCGACGAGGCAACGGCCACACGCGCCGAAATGCTGCTGGCGTCTTACGGCGTCGAGCGGGACGGCAACCAGATCTGCGTTAAGGACGTCGATGGGCCGCGCATCTTCGTTGATGCGTTATGCACGCTGGAGGGAGCCGGCCTGACCCCGTCGACCATGGCAATCCGCGAACCGAGCCTCGCCGACGTCTTCCTGGCTCTAACGGGCCGGCGCGCAGAGTCGGACGGCGATAGGGCGCAGCAGCAGGCAACTACGGAGAGTCGCACATGACTGCAGCAGTCTACGTGAGGCCGCTGGAGCGTCGCGGCATCCAGCGATTTCTGGGGTCAGTGGGGGATATTCGCGCCGTCGCCGGCCGCAATCTCCTGACCTACAGGCGCGTCCCGCAACTCGTCGTCTTCTCAACGATCCAGCCTGTGGTCTTCGTGCTCCTGTTCCGGTACGTGTTCGGCGGCGCCATCTCCATCCCCGGTGTGAGCTACGTCGATTACCTGATGCCGGGCATATTCATTCAGACGGCCGTCTTCGGTTCCATCGGCACGGCCGTCGGGCTGTCGACCGACCTCAACACGGGCTTCCTGGAGCGGTTCCGTTCGCTGCCCATGGCCCGCTCCGCCGTCCTCGCCGGCCGCACGCTTGCGGACCTCGCGCGGAACGTCTTCGTCGTAGCGATGATGGTCGCGATTGGCTTCGCCGTCGGTTTTCGCGTGCACACCGGGGTTCCGCAGCTTGTTGCCGCTCTCGCGCTGGTGCTGCTTTTCGGCTACGTCCTTTCCTGGGTTTTGGCGACTGTTGGCCTGGTAGTCGGCGAACCGGAAGCGGCGCAGGCGGCGGCCTTCCCCGTGATAGCGCCATTTGTCTTCGCCTCGAACAACTTCGTGCCCGTCAGCTCCATGCCCGCCTGGTTGCGGGTGTTCGCGGAGCACCAGCCGGTCTCCGTGACGACGCAGGCAGTGAGGACGCTCGTCCTGGGCGGCTCAGCGGGTCCGGATGTGCTCAAGTCGCTGGCGTGGATGGCGGGAATCTTGCTCGTGTTCGTGCCCTTGTCCGTCTGGCGCTACCAGCGGAGCGCGTAACCGTATTCCCGCGCCGGGCCGCGAAATCCTCCGTCCCTTGCGACTGGACGCCGCCTGTTGATAGAATGCAGCGGGCCGTCCCGTTTTCCCCACTGCCGGCGAGTCGGGAACGGTGCTGCCGAGGGATGGGCGTAAGACGGAGCTGAGCAAGCCGGCTAAACCCTGGAGAGTGTAACGTGGGCAAGATAAACGTGGCCATCATCGGCGTAGGGAATTGCGCCTCCTCCCTGGTGCAGGGCGTCCACTTCTACCGCGACACCGGCGACCAGAAGTCGATCCCCGGCATCATGCACTCGAACCTCGGCGGCTATCACATCGGCGACGTCAACTTCGTCGCCGCGTTCGACATCGACGCCAACAAGGTTGGGAAGGACCTTTCAGAGGCCATCTACACGCCGCCCAACAACACGTTCAAGTTCGCCGAGGTGCCGTCGATGGGCGTCCGCGTACATCGCGGCATGCTCCACGACGGGCTCGGCAAGTACCTGTCGGAGATCATCACGAAGGCGCCGGGGCCGACCGACGACATCGTCGGCATCCTCCGCGACACGGAGACGCACGTCGTCCTTAACTACCTGCCCGTCGGCAGCGAAGAGGCGACGAAGTGGTACGTGGAGCAGGTGTTGACGGCCGGCTGCGGGCTCATCAACTGCATACCCGTTTTCATCGCCCGTGAGCCCTACTGGCAGGACCGCTTCAAGGAGCGCAACCTGCCCGTGATCGGCGACGACATCAAGTCGCAGGTGGGCGCGACGATAGTCCACCGCGTGCTGACGCGGCTCTTCCGCGACCGCGGCGTCCGCATCGACCGCATGTACCAGATTAACTTCGGCGGCAACACCGACTTCCTCAACATGCTGGAGCGGGAGCGCCTGGAGTCGAAGAAGATCTCGAAGACCAACGCCGTGACGTCGCAGCTCGACTACGAGATGCCGGCCGGCGATATCCACGTCGGGCCCAGCGACTACATCCCGTGGCTGCTCGACCGGAAGTGGTGCCACATCCGCATGGAGGGCACGACCTTCGGGAACGTGCCGCTGAACCTGGAGTTGAAGCTGGAGGTATGGGACAGTCCCAACTCCGCCGGCGTCGTCATCGACGCCATACGCTGCTGCAAGCTGGCGCTCGACCGCGGCATCTCCGGGGCGCTGGTCGGGCCTTCGTCCTATTTCATGAAGTCGCCGCCCAAGCAGTTCACCGACGAGCGCGCGCGGGCAATGGTGGAGGAGTTCATCGCCAAGAGCAAGGCATGATCGTCGACACTATCGTCTACTGGGTATTCCGCCTCATCATCCTCCTGGGGCGTCCCTTTCCCCCGGCGGTCGGCTACTTCTTCGCCCGCATCATCGCTGACATCTGCTACTTTTTCTTCTTCGGTAAGCGCCGCGCCCTCAAGGCGGCGATGGCCCGTGTCCTCGACACCGACGACGAGAAGGCGATAAGCCTGGCGGCGCGCAGCTCCTTCCGCAACTTCGGCAAGTACGTTATCGACTTCATCCACTTCCTCGACTCAACGCCGGAAGAGGTGCGACGCCGCATCGTCTTCGACGACTTCGAGCGCATAAACGCGATAATGGCCGAGAAGCGGGGCGTCATCGTTATCACGCTGCACTACGGGAACTGGGACATGGGAGCGGCCGGCCTGGCAGCGTACGGCTATCCGGTCAACGTCGTCGCTGAGACCTTCCCCTACAAGGCGATGAACGCGCTCGTGCAGGGGTCGCGGCGCCACCTTGGCATGAAGGTGACGCCGATGGAGCGGGTAGGCCCCAGCGTCATCCGCGCGCTGCGAAAAGTGGAGATACTGGCGCTTCTCATCGACGTGCCGGAGCCCGGCGGTACGGTACGCGTCAACTTCTTCGGTGTGCCGACGGAAGTGCCCGTCGGGCCGGCGCGGATCGCCCTGCGCAGCGGCGCCTACGTCATGCCCGCAATCCTTCTGAGGGTCAAGGGAAAAGAAGAGATGCTACGTCCCATCGTGGACTTCGACCTCACCTTCGAGAAGTCGGGCGACGAGGAAGAAGACGTTCGACGCCTGACACAGGCCATCATGTCCTCCCTCGAGCGCTTGATACGCCTCGACCCGACCCAGTGGTTCATCTTCCATGACATGTGGAACCGCAACCAGAAGGCGGCGCGGGCAGAGACGGCGCTCGCTTCAAGGTCCTGAGCGGCGGCCGGCGCTATGTTCAAATACCTGGCGCTGCTTTTCGCTTACAGGTGTTTGAGCTGGCTGCCGACGCCGGTCGCCTACTTCATCGCGGACGTCATCGGCACCGTCATGTACTACCTGCGGCCGGGCCTGCGAGGGAACGTGCAGCGCAACATGAAGCAGGTCATGGGCCCGGAGGCGCCGGCGAAGAAGGTGCGGGCCGCCTCTCGACGCGTGATGCGCAACGCGGCGCGCTACTACGCCGACCTCGTTCGCGTCCCTCGCCTAAACCTGGAGCGCGTCTTCAGCGAGCGCATCACTGTCGTCTACGGCCTGAACCATCTGATGGATGCGATCGCGACGAAGAGGGGCGTTATTCTCGTTAGCGCTCACTATGGCAATCCGGAGATCGTCCTGCAATCGTCGGTCGCGATCGGTATACATACGCTCTCCCTGACTGAGCCGCTGCAACCGCAGCGCCTCTGCGACCTGGTGCATAAGCTCCGCGGCAGCCACGGTCAGGTGTTTCGGCCGCTCAGCCTGTCGTCGGTAAGGGAGGCGATCCGCTGGCTGCGCGATGGGAAGGTGGTGCCGCTGCTCTGTGACCGCGACATCCAGAATACGGGTGTGGTCCTCCCGTTCTTCGGCGCGGAGACGCGGGTCCCCGTCGGCGCGGCGGAGCTGGCGCTGCGGACCGGCGCCCTGGTGATACCGATGTTCTGCCGCCGGACGAAAGGTGGGCGTTTCGACGTCTTCGCGGAGCCGCCGCTGGAGATGACCGTCACGGGCGATCCGGAGGAGGACGTCCGGGCGATCACGCTGCGGATCATCGCCGCTATCGAGCAGTACGTGCGACAGGACCCGGGGCAGTGGATTGTCCTGGAATCGGTGTGGGAGCCGCAGAAGGCTGCTGAGCGGCGTCTCCCGGTTCGCCAGTCGGGGAGTCGCGGAGTATAATAACCGCAGTTGTTCGCGTCCGCCGCCGGCGGACGCGACTTGGCTTGACAGGGGGGAGCAATGCCTGACCAGGGCATGATTCGACAGGAAATCGCCAGGCTCGTGTCGGAGGCTGCGCAGGAGGCCCGCGAAAGCGGCGCCCTGCCGTCGGTCGCGCTGCCGGACGTCGAGATCGAGAGGCCGCAGCGGCCCGATCACGGCGACTACGCGACGAGCCTCGCCCTGCGGTTGGCGCGAGCCGCCGGCGCGAAGCCGCTGGACCTGGCGCTGGAGATCGCGCACCACGTCAAGCCCCACGAGGCCGTCGGCGACATTAGCGTCGCCGCGCCCGGCTTCATCAACTTCCGCCTCAGCGAGTCGTGGCTGGCGCGTCAGGTCGATGAGATACGCGCCGCCGGCGACGAGTTCGGGTCACTATCGCTGGGCGGCGGCAAGAGCTTCCAGGTGGAGTACGTCAGCGCCAACCCAACCGGGCCATTGCACGTCGGCAACGGGCGCTGGGCCGCCATGGGCAGCACGCTGGCGAACGTGCTCGCGGCTGCCGGCTATCGCGTGCAGCAGGAGTACTTTGTCAACGACATGCTGACGCAGGTGGAGACGTTCGCGCGGACGCTCTACGCCCGCTACCAGCAGCTCTTCGGCGTCCCGGTCGAGATACCCGCCGGCGGCTACCCGGGCGAGTACGTCATCGACCTTGCGGAAGAGATACGCGCCGAGCACGGCGACCGCTTCCTCGGGCCGCGCGAGTTCGGGCCGGACCCGCCGCCGGAGTTCCGCACGATAGGCATTAGCAAGATGCTCGACGCCATAGCGGCGGACCTGACGGAGGTGCGCGTCACCTTCGACGTCTGGTACCGCGAGTCCAGCCTGTACGGCCTGGACAGCCGCTACGAGAAGGCGATGGCCCTCCTGCGCGAACGCGGCTACGTGACGCAGAAAGAAGGCGCTGTCTGGTTCACGAGCAGCGTCCTGGGCGAGGACAAGGACAACGTCCTCGTGCGCTCGACGGGAAATCCCACCTACTTCGCGTCGGACATCGCCTACCACTATGATAAGTTCCTCGTTCGCGACTTCGACCGCGTGGTTAACATCTGGGGCGCCGACCACCAGGGCCACGTTTCGCGGCTCAAAGCGGCGCTGGCGGCGATGGACGTCGACCCGTCGCGGCTGGACGTGGTCATCGGGCAGCTCGTCACGCTGCATCGCGGCGGCGAGGTCGTACGCATCTCCAAGCGGGCGGGCGAGATCGTCACGTTGCGCGAGGTCGTCGACGAGGTCGGCGCCGACGCCTGCCGCTTCTTCTTCCTCACGCGCTCTGCGGACGACACCGTCGACTTCGACCTGGAGCTGGCAAAGCAGCGCAGCGCTGAGAACCCGGTCTACTATGTCCAGTACGCCAACGCCCGCATCGCCGGCATCCTCAACCTCGGGCTAGAGCGTGGCGTCAACTACTCGGACGGCGACGTGGGCCTGCTGACGCATCCCGCGGAGATGGCGCTTATTCGGAAGATGTTGCGCCTGCCGGAGCTGGTGGAGCTAATGGCGCGGACGCTGGAGCCGCACCACCTGACGCACTACGCGCTGGAGCTGGCAACCGTCTTCCACGACTTCTACGAGAAGTGCCGCGTCGTAACGGACGACGTGCCGCTGACCAAGGCGCGCCTGAAGCTGGTGGAGGCCGCGCGCGTCGCCCTGGGCCGGACCCTATCGCTGATGGCGG
>JALHUB010000194.1 GCA_022865685.1 Dehalococcoidia bacterium
ATAGGCAATGACTGGTTTTCACGCGTTATCATGACGGGGCTAGGGCTTATAATCCGCTGACCTCACGGTCTTGTGGGTTCGAGTCCCACCCCCGGCACCAGCCATCTCAGCGTCCTCTAAGGGGTCCGCATCGCAGAGGCACCGGCGCGGTTCCGGCTCGTTTTACGGTCCTGACGAACGCTGAAGGAGGGGCACAATGGGGCGCAAGGATAAGGGCGGCAAGAAGGTCAAGAAGCCTAAGCAGGACAAGGTCAAGAAAGAGCCGAGCGGGAAGTAAGGCGACATCGGCTCTGGCGCGCGCGGTAGGGCGAGTCCTGGCGACAACCTGAGCGTGAGGCGGCGGCGGCGCAGGGTGCGGCCTCAGGTCACATTGCGATGCTGGCTACCTGCAGGGCGATGTCGACGCCTGCCGCGGCTTCACCGGACCCGGACTAGCCTTCCAACCGGCGGCCAACAGTGACGCGCCGGCGTATCGGGCATTGACGGCGCCTCAAGGTGCCCTTCCTTTAAGGCGTGCGAGAGTACACAGTAAGTAGTCTCTTTGCTAGAGGGGGTATCTTGCCGGCATATCCCAGTACCCCCTTCGGGGGACTAGTCAGGGCACCGCGTGAGGACAACTCCCGCACGCGGATGCGTCGCGTGCCTTGACAATCGGCACATCTCCTTGTACGCTGCGCCCGTCGGAAAGGGCTGGTACGGACCCCGCAGGGCTCGGGAGCGGAAGAGTAAGGAGGGGTCAGTGCTATTCGCAGACATCTACACGTTCAAGGAGGACTTGAGCGAGGAGAATCAGAAGCGCGTCGTCCAAGTCTTCACCAGTTGGACACCACCTGCCGGGGTTGAGTTCAAAGCCCACTACGAGTTTGCAGACGGCTCGGGCGGCATCGTTATCATGGAGGTGTCGACGGCCGCCGCGTTGTACGAAGGAAACGTTGCTTTCTCCCCCTTCATGCACTTTAGAGTAGAACCGCTGGTCGATATCAAGGAAGGCGTCCCGATCGAAATGAAGGTATTCGCCTGGCGAGATTCTGTGCGCTAGTCCCGAACGGGTCAGTCAGCATCGTCACCGAGTCACATGGGGTTGGGCCGCGGTCCGGCCCTTTCCGTTTACGGGCAGCCGCCGCTGGTATTAAGTCTGGCGCGTTGGCGAGCACGCGGCCGGCCAGACGACATTCCCGCAGTTGATGCAGTAGACCGTGCCGTCATCCCCCGGGACGTCCGGCATCATAAAGCCGCCGCAGCGAGTGCAACGGGGTAGCGGGGCGCTTCTCACACAGAGATTGTAACGCAGCACGTCAACCGGCTCCGCTGGAGAGCATTCTGCAAACGGATTTGCAAACATACTGCAAACAACTGGCTTGCACAGCCTGTCACGGCGGGGCGACATAGCCGCCGAAATCAGATACAATCCGGCATAGGCAATGACTGGTTTTCACGCGTTATCATGACGGGGCTAGGGCTTAAAATCCGCTGGCCTCGCGGCCGTGTGGGTTCGAGTCCCACCCCCGGCACCAGCAGACCCCTAACAGGTGAGCGATGACGACCAAGACAGCCGTCGAGTACGAGACGGTAATCGGGCTGGAGGTGCACGTGCAGCTCCAGACGCGCAGCAAGATGTACTGTCGCTGCAGCTCCGACTACGCGAACACGCCGCCGAACACGCACGTCTGCCCCGTCTGCATGGGCATGCCCGGCGTCCTGCCCGTCATCAACAAGCAGGCGGTCGAGTACACGATCATGACCGCGCTCGCCGTGAACTGCGAGATCCCGGAGAACGCCAAGTTCGACCGCAAGAACTACCCCTACCCTGACCTGATGAAGGGCTACCAGATATCGCAGTACGACATGCCCTTCTCCCGCAACGGCTGGCTGGAGGTCGAAGTCGACGGCGCCCGCAAGCGCGTCGGCATCACGCGCGTCCACCTGGAGGAGGATGTCGCGAAGCTCATCCATCGCCAGAACGAGGCCGGCGAGACGTACAGCCTCGTCGACGTGAACCGCGCGGGCGTGCCGCTCATGGAGATCGTCTCGGAGCCGGACATCCGCTCGCCGGAAGAGGCACGCCAGTACCTGATGAAGCTGCGCCAGATACTGCGCTACATCGGCGTCAGCGAGGCGAACATGGAGGAGGGCAGCTTCCGCTGCGACGCCAACGTCAGCCTGCGTCCCATGGGCGCGACGGAGCTGGGGGCGAAGGTGGAGGTCAAGAACATGAACAGCTTCCGCGCCGTGTTTCGCGCCCTCAGCTTCGAGGTTGAGCGGCAGCGGGAAGCGCTCGAGGGCGGTCAGACGCCGGTGCAGGAGACGCGCGGCTGGGTGGAGGACACCGGCCAGCCGGTCTCCCAGCGGACGAAGGAGTACGCGCACGACTATCGCTACTTCCCGGAGCCCGACCTGCCACCGCTGCGACTCGACCGCGACTACGTCGAGAGCATTCGCGTGCGGCTCCCGGAGCTTCCCGACGCCAAAGAGCGACGCTTCATGGCCGGCTACGGCCTCAGCGAGTACGAGGCGCACCTGCTGACGGAGACGCGCGCCCGCGCGGACTTCTTCGACGCCTGCCTGTCGCCGCTATCCGGCGCCGCGCCTGAAGCGCTGAGGCAGCGCGCCAAGGCCGTGAGCAATTGGATGCTGGGCGATTTCGCGCGCCTGCTCAACCAGGCGGGAATCGACGTCGAACAGGCGAAGGTTGAGCCGCGCTCGCTATATGATATGATTGGCTTGATCGAGCAGGGCGCCATCAGCGGCAAGAGCGCCAAGGCCGTATTCGAGGTCATGTTCAAGACGGGCAAACCGCCGGCGGATGTAGTGCGGGAGTCGGGGCTCACCCAGATTAGCGGCGAAGAGGAGATCGCGGCCGTCATCGACAAGGTGCTTGCCGCCAACCCCAAGGCAGTGGACGACTACCGCAGCGGCAAGGAAGAAGCGGTGAAGTTCCTCGTCGGACAGGTGATGAGGGAGACGCGCGGCCGCGCCAACCCGGGGATGGTCAACGATCTGCTGCGGCAGAGGCTAATGTCGTAATCGTCTTTGCGTTGCCCCTCCCTGACTTAGCTATGATTGGCGACAAATGAGGGCAATCCGGCAAAGCAACTTCATCAAGTGGTTCTACCTGGGCATCAACGTCAAGCGGTGGCTACTGCTGATGAGCCTGGGCGTAGCCATAATGGGCCTCGGCTTCTCCTATTTCCTGCGCGAAGTCTACGTTTCGTACACCTTCCCTGATTCCGTCTACTACATCACCCTCCAGTTCCTGCCGCGCTGGTTCAGAGGCATCCTCTTTATCGGCATCAGCGGCGGCGTGATTCTGTTCGCCTTCTGGCGGTTGAACAACTCCCTGCTATCCGCCCTCCTGCGTCGCAGCGGCGACGAGAGCCTGGTCAGCGTCCTCTACAGCAGCCGCTATCTCGCGCGAGGGCCGAAGGTCGTCGCGATCGGCGGCGGGACCGGCCTGTCGACGCTGCTGCGCGGCCTCAAGGAGTACTCCGGCAACCTGACAGCCGTCGTGACGGTCGCCGACGACGGCGGCAGCTCCGGCCGGCTGCGTCGCGAGCTGGGCATACTTCCACCGGGCGACGTGCGCAACTGCATCGCCGCCCTCGCCGACGCGGAGCCTTTGATGACGAAGCTGTTTCAGTACCGCTTCAGCGAAGGCTCCGGCCTGGAGGGGCACAGCTCCGGCAACCTGTTCATCGTCGCCATGTCCGGCGTGACGGGCAGCTTCGAGGAGGCGGTCCGCGAGACGAGCCGCGTCCTCGCCGTGCGCGGCAACATCCTCCCGTCGACGCTGGCCAACGTCACGCTCTCCGCCCACACCGAGGACGAAGAGGTGATCCACGGCGAGTCGAACATCACCGACTCGCCGAACCGCATTCGCGAGGTCTACCTCCAGCCCGCGAACGTCGAGGCGAACCCGGACGCCGTGCGGGCGATACTGAACGCCGACATCATCGTCGTTGGGCCGGGCAGCCTGTTCACAAGCGTCATGCCGAACCTCCTCGTCGACGGAATCCGGCAGGCGGTGCAGGCGTCGCCGGCTCTCAAGATATACGTGTGCAACGTTGCTACGCAGCGCGGCGAGACGGACTCCTTCACAGTCGGCGATCACTTCGGCGTGCTGCAGCGCCACCTCGGCGGCCACTTCTTCGACTATGTCCTCGCCAACAGCAACACCCGCGGCAAGCTGCCGGAGAAGGCGCGCTCGCAGCCGGTGATCGTCGACAGGACGCATCTCAACGGCGCGCGCGTGATATCGGCGGACGTGGTCAGCGAAGACAATCGCTACCACCACGACCCGAAGAAGCTCGCCGACACGCTCGTCCACCTCTACTACGAGCGGCACCAACTCGAGCAGCTCATCGACAAGGCGACCGAGACCGTCACCGCCTGATTCGGACTAGCGGCTAAGCCGGGAATCAGGTAAGTTGTTGAGTGCTATGCATCTCACCGGCGTATTTCTGGCCATAGTCGGCACGACCTATCTGAACGTCATCCAGATAATCGTGTCCGCGGTCCTGGTAGTGGTCATACTGCTCCAAGTTCGCGGCTCGGGCTTTGGTGAGTTGGGTACGCAGTCCGTCTTCCGCACGCGACGCGGTGTCGAGAAGACGCTCTTCCAGGCGACGATCGTCCTGGCGGTGGTATTCATCCTCGTCTCCATGTGGAGCGTTGCATCCTGAGCACGCTTGCGGCCTTCCCTCCGGCTGCCGTCTATTCGTAAGAGCGGGGCCTCGACGTGATAAGTAAAGCGCGCTCCCGATGGCTGCTTCCGGCGACCGTGGCGTCGGGCATCGTCATTCTCGCCGCTCTCTGGTACACCACGTCGCATTCGTCGCACGCGAATCCGCCCGCGCCTGTCGTGACCTATAGCGAAGGCGTCGCTGGCACGTTCAGTCGCATCAACCCGCTGTACGACTCCTTCAACGAGGTCGACTCCGACCTGGCGGCGCTCGTCTTCTCCGGCCTGACGCGCCTGGGACCGGACGGCACGGTGCTGCCGGACCTGGCGGAGAGCTGGGCCATAAGCGACGACGGTCTGACGTATACGTTCCACCTTCGTCCGCGGGTCACTTGGCACGACGGCGAGCCGTTCACGGCCGACGACGTAGTTTTCACCTACTCCGCCATCCAGGACCCGAACTCCCGCGGCGAGCCGGACCTGGAGGAGCTGTTCCGCAACCTCAGCGTCGCCAAGATCGACGACGAGACCGTCGAGATCCGCCTGACGCAGCCCTTCGCGCCGGTCCTCGCCCACCTCACTGTCGGCATCCTGCCGGCGCACCTCTTGAAGACCCTCGACGCGGACGCGCTCTATTCAGGCCCCTTCAACCAGCGGCCGGTGGGCACCGGGCCGTTCCGGTTGACAGACCTCTCTTCCGAGCACGCCGTCCTCGACGCTAATCCGTCGTATCATTCCGGCGAGCCGAATGTGCGCCGGTTCGAGCTTCGCTTTTACCCGGATGAGCCTTCGCTGCTCACGGCGTTGAAGGACGGCGAGGTGCAGGGCGCCTTCTTCCGCTCTTCCCTCAACGGCGACGACCGTCAGCTCCTGGAGAGCAACGCGAATTGGCAGGTGCTCCACCTTCCTTCGACGACATCGACCGTCCTCTACTTCAACGTCGGCACGCCGCCGCTGCAGGACCGGAAGATCAGGCAGGCGCTCGCCCACGCCACGGACAGGATGGGGTTCATCGCCAACGTACTCCAGGGTCAGGCGGTGCCAGCGAACAGCCCGATTCCGGCCGGCACGTGGTCGTATTCGGCCGTCCTCGACCGCTACACATACGATCTGGCTGAGGCGGCCAGGCTGCTCGACGAAGAGGGTTGGATAATGCAGCCCAACGGCATCCGGGCGAAGAATGGCCAGGAGATGCGGCTCAGCATCATCACCAATGAGGACTCGCAGCGGCTGGCCATCGCCCAGGCGATCGGGCAGACGTGGACGGCGCTCGGCATCCCTACGGAGGTCTCCGCCCAGGGCCCGACGACTCTCCTTCGCGACTTCCTGACGCCGCGGCTCTTCCTCGTCGCTCTCTACGGCTTCGACGGCGGCCCGGACCCCGACCCCTATCCCGCGTACCACACTTCGCAGGCGAGGCCGGGCGGCGGGAATCTCTCCGGATTCAGTAGTCCGGACGCTGACCTACTCCTGCAGACGGCGCGCCAGATCACCGACGTCGCGTCGCGCATGGCGCTGTACCGCCAGTTCCAGGAGGTGTTTGCGAGCGAGGTGCCCAGCCTGCCGCTGTACCACCGGACGTTCACGTACGTGGTCGGCAAGCATTTGCAGGGCGTAGGACAGCCCGTGCTCTTCAACTCGAGCTCTCGGTTCACTGACGTCAGGGAGTGGCGCACGGATGGCGGATAGCCTGCCGGGGATCGTCACGCTCACCACAGACTTCGGCCTTTCGGGGCCCTACGTAGGGGCGATGAAAGGCGTGATTCTGTCCGTGAACCCGCGGGCGACGATTGTCGACATCACGCACGAGGTGCAGCCACAGCGCGTCGAGGAGGGCTGTTTCCTGCTTGGCGCCGCCTGGCCCCATTTCCCGTCCGGCAGCGTCCACGTCGCGGTCGTCGACCCCGGCGTCTGCAGCGAGCGGCGGGGGCTGGCAGTTGCGACGCCGGCGGGCTTCTTCGTCGGGCCGGACAACGGTGTGCTCTCAGCCGCCTTGCCCGACAGCGCCCGGCCGCGCGGGTTCCGCGGTATCGCGAAGCCGGTACGTCTGCCACAGGGCTGCGTCGCGGTCGCCATCAGCAACCCCGACTACGTGCGGCAGCCGCTGAGCCGGACGTTCCACGGCCGCGACGTCTTTGCGCCCGTCGCTGCCCACCTGACGCTTGGCGTGGACATCGATACCTTTGGCGAGAGGGTCACGTCGATTCTAGCGTTGCCCCTATTCAGGGCGGTGAGGAAGGCCGACGGCAGCCTGGCGGGCCGGGTCGTGCAAGTCGACCGTTTCGGCAACCTGGTCACCAACATCCGCGCCGTCGATATCGGCGGAAGCGACGTAACGGTGGAGGTTGAGGGAGCAGTCGTGCACGGCCTGACAACCACTTATGGCGACGGCGACGACCTAGTCGCGCTAATCGACAGCAGCGGTTATCTAGAAGTAGCGCTCCCACGCGGCAGCGCAGCCGAGTTGCTGGACGCGGGGCTAGACGCGCCGGTGACGGTCAGGCCGGTCATCGTGCGGCTAAAACGGCCACAGTAGCGCGTCGGAGATGCTACGGCGTCAGCGTCACGGGCACCGAGAAGAGGCTGACGACGCTGCCGTCCTGGGCGCTGGTGCTGAACGCCTCGATCATGCCCGGCTCAGACCCTCCGGGAGGGTATGAGAAGCTCAGATCCTGAGAGAAGGTCCCCCTGGCCGGCGCGCCCTCGGAGGCCAGCACGTTGGCACGCGCCAGCTCCTGCCCCAGCGAGTCCTTGATCACCACCACCAGCGCCGCCTCGAACACGCTGGCCGTACCCCTGACCGTGACGGGGCTCTTCACTTCGGCGCCGCACAGGGGCGAGTCGACGACGATGGCCGGCTGCTCGGGAGAGATGACTATCGGGACGGAGACGAGGTTCTGGACGCTGCCGTCCTTCGGGCTCTCGCTATAGACCTGGACGCGTCCGTCGGTCGCCTTGGAAGGCGGCGGGAAGGCGATCTGCGTTTCGAACGAGCCGGTCCCGGGCGCGCCTTCGCTGGCGGTCGTAAAGGTCTTGCAGAAGGTCTGGCTGCCGTCGGCGCTTTCGACGGCGATGACGACGGTCCCCTCGAAGACGCTGGCCGTGCCCTTCACAGTGATCGGCACCACCGCCTGGTCGCCGGAGCGCGGCTCATCGATTGTGATCGCCGCCTGCGTGGCGGTCGCCGCCGGCGTGGCGGTGACAGTCGCCTCGTGGGACGGCGCTTCCGCCTCCTTACACGCAGACAAGAACATTACGGACCCAACCGATACCACGAACATTGCTGCAAGCGGTTTTGCGCGACCCATGGCTCTTCCACCTCTCTCCAGACTGCCCATAGTATAATGCGCCTCGTCAAGAGGTAACAGGACTTCTCGATATCTTCTTCGGCCGGCCCGTCGAAAGACTGAGGAGGGCACTGGTGAGCCTGCGGATCGTCTTCCTGGGGACGTCCGGGTTCGCGCTGCCGGCTCTGCAGCGTCTCGTCGAGAGCGAGTACGAGATCGCGGGCGTGTGCACACAGCCGGACCGTCCGGCGGGCCGCGGCCGCCTTGAGAGACCGTCGCCGGTGAAGGAGATAGCTCTGCGATACGGACTGCCGGTCTTTCAGCCGCCGCGGATTGGCGCGCCGGAGTCGGTGGAGGCGCTGGCCGCGCTCCGGCCCGACGCAATGGTGGCCGCCGCCTACGGCCAGATCCTGCGGCAGCCGGTCCTTGACGTGCCCCCCTGTGGGGTGCTCAACATCCACCCCTCTCTACTGCCGCGTTACCGCGGGGCGTCGCCGGTGGCGGCGGCAATCCTGGCCGGCGAAAGCGAGACCGGCGTGACGATCATGCTCATGGTGCTCGCGCTCGACGAGGGGCCCATCCTCAGCCAGCGCCGCGTCGCCATCGATCCCCGCGACACGACGGGCACGCTGACGGAGCGCCTGGCCGGCGAAGGCGCGGACCTCCTGATGGAGACACTGCCTGCGTACATCGACGGCTCGCTGAAGCAGCGGCCTCAGGACGCATCACTCGCCAGCTACGTTTCGACGGTGAAGAAAGAAGACGGCCTCATCGACTGGGCGCTGCCCGCGGTGCAGATCTGGCGGCGGGTCCGCGCGTACAATCCGTGGCCCGGCGCTTACACGCATCTCGACGGCCCGGTCCTGCGAATTCATGAGGCGTGGCCGCTGGCGGGAGAGAGCGGTGAGCTGTCGGGCACCGTGGTCCCGCTGCCGCCGTCGGTCGACGAGGCCGCACGCGACGCCGGATTCGCGGTGCAGACGGGAGAGGGGCTTCTGGCGGCGCTGCGGGTGCAGAAGGAAGGACGCCGCGCCGTTCCGGCTAA
>JALHUB010000195.1 GCA_022865685.1 Dehalococcoidia bacterium
ATCTTCGCGTCGGTCGCCGGGTCGAGGGCATCCTTCAGGCCATTTTGCGCCCTGGTAAGCGCCTCTCGCGCCGTTTCGACCGCGTACACAGCCTTGGCGAGATCGGTAAGGGTGGCGCCTTCCTCGAGCTTCCGCAGTTGCAGCCTGGCCAGGGCGAGCGCCGACTGAGCGGTTGCGGCGGCGTTTTGCAGGTCGTCGGACTTGAGGCCCATGAGGGGCTGGCCCTCCTTCACCTCGTCGCCGAGCCTGACGAGAATGTCGGACAACTGGCCGGCCCGCGAGAAGCTGAGGACCGCCTCGTCTTGCGCCACGGCGATGCCCGAGGAGGTGATCATCGCGCGCAGCGTCATCGTGCCGACGGTGTATTCGTCGTAGGACTCGGTCTTGTCGCTGCCGCCCGCAAGCTTCATGCGGATGAAGAACACCGCGACCGCCACAACCACCAGCGCAATCGCGACCACACCAAGCCGCCAAAACCAGCGCGACCGTCCTTCCTCGATCTCAGTGTGCTGCATCGATACCCCCACAATCCCCGTGCTGCCGCGCCCCGCCGGGCAGCTAGTCATAACAATATGTCAGGTTCAGGGCTGTGGCGTCAAGGAGCGTCCCGTCCGGGCTCCCTCTATGGCCTTCCCCCGACCCCTGCTATCATGGCGCTGACATAGGAGCCGACCCTCGGGACACACTTGCGACGATCTCGCGACTGAAAGGATACAGCACAATGGCTCAGGTAAACGGCGGCGAAATGCTTGTGCGCATACTTGAGAAAGAAGGAGTGAAACAGATATACGGCCTGCACGGCGGCCACATCGACCCGATCTTTCAGGCCTGCGCCGACCACGGCATCGCGATCTACGACACCCGCCACGAGGCCGCTGCCGGCCACATGGCAGAGGGATGGGCCCGCTTGACCGGCGACCCCGGCGTAGTGGTGATCACGGCCGGGCCTGGTGTGACTAACGTGGTGACGGCGGTGGCCGACGCATACGTCGACGCCGTGCCAATGGTGGTGATCGGCGGCCGGCATCTCGTGCGCGATGAGGACAAGCTCCTGCTGCAAGACTTCGACGGTCGCGCGCTGATGCAGCCGATCACTAAATGGTCGCGGACGGTGACAGATCCGGCGCGCATCGCGGAGTACACTGCGATGGCGTTCCGGGAGGCGAAAAGCGGCCGTCCGGGGCCTGTCTTCCTGGAGATACCCTTCGACGTGCTCACGACCGCGATAGAGGAGGAATCAGTCCCGCATTCGTATATGTCCGAGTGCAGTTGCCCGGCGCCGGCGGCCGAGGCAGTGGAGAGGATGCTGGCGATGCTGGCGGAGGCGAAGAGGCCGCTCATCGTTGCGGGGCGCGGCGCCTGGTTCGCGGGCGCCAGCGCCGAGTTGCGCGAGTTCGCGGAGAAGACATCCACCCCGGTGGTCGCACACGGCCCGATAAGGGGCGCCGTCCCTGAAGAGGGTCACCCCATGGGAGCAGGAAGCCTTATGACGCTGGTGGTGCTCTCCATGCAGCCGGAGAACGCGCCCGACCTGGTCGTCTTACTCGGCGCGCGCGTCGGTCTCTTTCTCGGCGGCGGAAGCTTGCTGCCGGCAGATGCAAAGATCATACAGATCGACGTCCAGGGGTCGGAGATCGGCCATGGTCGTCATGTCGATCTTGGCATTATCTCCGACTGCCGCGAGGCTCTGCGAGCGCTCATCAGGGCGGCTGAGGATCGTACGTTCCCGGACCGGCGCGACTGGTCGGCAGCGCTGAAGGGCGCGCAGCACGCCTGGCAGTTCCTCTACAAGGATGCGCTGGAATCGGACGGTACCCCCATGCACCCGCTGCGCCTCATGCAGGAGATAGACCGCTTCCTCGGCGACGACGACGTGCTTGCCATCGACGGCGGCGAGACGTTCGTCTGGATGCAGATGGCGGCCACGATGAACAAGCCCGGCCGTTTCATGTCCTACGGCTATCTGGGCTGCCTGGGCGTCGGCATCCCCTTTGGCATGGCGGCGAAGATAAGGTACCCCGATAAGCGGGTGCTGGTAGTGACCGGCGACGGCTCGGTCGGCCTCAACTTCGCAGAGTTCGACACGGCGGTGCGACACAAGCTGCCGATCGTCGTCGTGATCAATAACGATCAGGCCTGGGGGATGGTGAAGCACGAGCAGGAACTGCGCGGCGTAAAGATCCTCGCTTCGGAGCTGGGTCCCGTGCGCTACGACCGCGCAGCCGAGGGCTTCGGCGTCTATGCCGAATTGATCACCGACCCGCTGCAGGTGCAGCCGGCGCTGGAACGCGCTTTCGCCTCCGGCCGTCCGGCCTGCCTCAACGTGATGGTCGATCCGAGGCCGCCGTCGCCCGTGACAGAGGCGGCGGTGGCATCCGGAGCGCCGTAGGGAGCGGCGTCCACCGGGCGGCGGACCCGTCGGTTCGGGAACCCGAACCGACGGCGCGCGACGCGTCAGCAGGAGCGCGGCAGGCCACGCATCGTCGAAGCCTAGACCTCGCGCACCATCTCCGATAGCGCCCGTCGCGGCGTGATGAACGGCGACTCCGCCGCATAGCCGATGGGCAACAGCGCAACCGCGACTTGCTCCTCGATCGCGCCGACGACCTCCTGCACTTCCCTCTTTCGGAACGCGCCCACCCAACAGGCCGCGAGCCCCAGATCGTGCGCGGCGAGCTGCGCGTAGGCACAGGCGATCGTCGCGTCCTGGATCGCGTACAGGCTCTCGCCGCGATGCCCGTACTTCTCGCTCGACCGCGCGGGCTCCGCGAGGAACACCAGCACTACCGGCGCCTGCCCAACGAACTGCTGGTCGACGGCAGCTCGCGCCAGCGCCTTGCGGGCGGCGGGACTGCGCACGACGACAATCGAGTAGGCTTGCAGGTCGCCGGCGGAGGGCGCGCGATTCGCCGCGTGCAGTATCTTGTCCAGCTTCTCCTGCTCCACCGGCGTCTGCTCGTAGACCCGCGTAGAGTGCCTCTCTTCAATCAGCGTCATGAACTCCATGTCTCTCTCCGCTACGCCTGCTCCTCCTCACGACGCTTCGCCTCTGCCCGCAGCCTCGCCTGCTCCCGCAGCCACTTCGTAATCGGCGCCGGCTCCTCCGGATGCCACGCCTTTATCCAGTAGTCGAACTCGGGCCACTCGTACGGCAGGGCGATCACCGTGTTCGGCTCCTTGATCTCCACCATCGCCCGCAGCGCGTCGCGGATGACGCGCATCTGCTCCTCGCGGTCGCCGGCGTGTCCCAGCGGATGGCCGAACGGGAACTCGACACCGACGATGCGCGGCGTGCCCACCGCCTGTGCCAGGTAAGGCGACATCGTCACAAGGACGGTGCTTATTCCGACTGCTTCAATTGCACGCGCCAGCACGGGCACGTTTCGGCAGCACTCCGGTCAGACGGGCGTGACGAAGGCGCAGTCCACCTCCTCGCCCTTCATACGCGAGGCGATCTCCGGGCCGTAGCGCTCGGCCCACTCGTCGTTCGTTTCCTGGTAGCCCATGACCGAGTAGCTTGTCGGCGCGAGGGAGCCGATCTCGCCCGCGGCCTCCAGCTCGAGGAAGCGGTGAATCGGCAGAGCGACGTTGATGTCCGCCTCCAGGTCTGCGGTGTTGATGTGCAGGTGCGCCACGCCGATCTGCTCCTGGCGCACGTCGCGGGGGATCGCGCGGTACGTGGGGTCGCCCCACGTCGGCTCGCGCTTCTCCCGCTCCACGTCGAAGGGCTCCTGCTCGCCCTTGAGGTAGGCGCCCGCGGTGCTCAGGAGCGAGAAGTGACACTCGTTGAGCGGTTTCCGCATCGGCGTCCAGGGCACCTCTGCTCTTGTCATGCTGAGGTTGCGATAGTAGTTGGCCAGCGAAGGCGGCATCCACTTGAAGCTGTCGATAGGCATGATTCACCTCCCGATGGACGGAACTTCAGACGCCTAGATGCCCATCACGCGACGGGCGTTTTCACCCAGAATAAGCCGCCGCTCCGAGTCCGACAAGGCCAGCGTCTCGATGCGCTCCAGGTCGCGCAGAGGATGGAACCACGGCCAGTCGGAGGCGAAGAGGATGCGCTCGGCGCCGAAGCGTCGCACCAGCGCCACCGCTTCCTCGTCGGAAATCGATGGCGGGTAGACGGTGCCGGTGATAACGGTCGAGCTGTCGAAGTGCAGGTTGGCGAAGCGCCCTGCCATCGCCAGCGACTCGTCGATGTAGCCCTGTCCCATGTGCGCCAGCACGAACCGCAGCTTCGGGAACGCTTCGAGGATGCGCGCGAATGCCCGCGGCCGCGAGAACTCCGACGCCTCCGGGTCCGCCGGGAAGAAGCCGCCGTGCGAGAGCACCGGCATCTCCAGCGACTCCGCCTCGGCGTAGACGGGCCATAGGTTCGGGTCGTCGGGGTTGAAGCGCTGGCTGGACGGGTGCAGCTTGATGCCGACCGCTCCCTGCTGCCGGCAGCGGTGCACCTCCGCCACGGCGTCCTCCGGCCCCATCGACGGGTCGAGGCTGATGAAAGGGACCAGCGATGGCTGTTCGCGGGCCGTCTGGCACGTCCAGTCATTGCGGCGCTTCATACGCTCGATCATCTGGCGCGCGATATCGTCGGGCGGGCCTTTGCCGGCTGCCAGCGCCGCCTCGCGCATGTCCGCGACCGGCGTCATGTTCATCATCGCCGCCTTGTCGATGCCGCCGACCGACATCAGGGCGAGCAGCTCCTGCACGGTCCCGGTGCAGCCGCTCATGTTCATGCCGCCCGTCGCCTGCAGGCCGATAGCGGACGTGGGATACGTGTGGACGTGCGCGTCGATTATGTCATACATCTCTTGCCGCCTGTTCCGGCTGAGGTATTCGAATGAACC
>JALHUB010000196.1 GCA_022865685.1 Dehalococcoidia bacterium
CACGTCCGCCGCCGTCAGGGCGTTAACCGTGATCAGGCCCAGCGACGGCGGGCAGTCGATTATGACCAACTCGTAGGATGCCGTCACGCCCACCAGCGCCTCTCGCAGGCGGTACTCCCTCTCTGCCACCGGCACGAGCTCCACCTCGGCGCCCGCCAGGTCCGCCGTCGACGGCAGCAGCCACAGTCCTTCCTGGCACGTCGCGACGGCCACCGACGATGCCGCTACCCCGTCTACGAGCACCTCGTACACGCTGTCTCCCGTGCAGTCATCGAGACCCAGGCCCGCCGTGGCGTTCCCCTGCGGGTCGGCGTCCACCAGCAGGACGCGGAGGCCACGATTCGCCAGGCAGGCGCCCAGGTTAATCGCCGTCGTCGTCTTACCGACGCCGCCCTTCTGGTTCGCAACCGCGACAATCACTCCAGCTCAACCTCCGGGTTTTCCGCCAGCACGCGCTCGATCTCCCGCCGCGTCGCCACCTTCGCCGTGCCCTCCGCTTCGATGCTCAGGCCCGCCGCTGCGGACGCGAATCTCGCTGCGCTTGCCACCGACTTCGTCTCATCCAGCGCGATGACGAAGGCTGTGGCAAACACGTCGCCGGCGCCCGTTGGATCTGCCTCCTCGTGCGGGAAGGCGCCTATCCTCCGCCAGCGCCCTTCGTGATAGACGCGCGCGCCGCCCTTTCCTTCCGTCACAACGACGACGGGTGCCTCCCGCTCCCACTTCTTCAGCACGTCCCCATCATCCTCGATGTCCTCGTCCGACACAACGACCACGCCGGCCCCGCGCACCGACTCGCCCGCGTCCCAGCGACGTCGCACCACCAGCCCGTTCGGCTGCACTTCGCGTAGCCATCCCTGGGCGCAAAAGCCGACGAGCGCGTTCGGGAAGAGCTTCACCATGCCCGGTCGCACCTCGCGGAGCACCGGACCCAGCAGCACGATGCGCGCGCCCCGGCATTCCCGCGGCACGTCCTCCGGCCCTACCGGCGGCGCCTGCGCCCAGACGTGTTGGACGCGGATGCCCTTCTCGTAGCGGTTCTCGAAAGTCGTCGTTTCATCGGAAAGCGTTCGATGAACGCAGACATCCGGAAGGTATTCGTCCAGGTCGACGTCCGCCGAGGCCCGCGTGATCACGCTCGCGCGCAGGCCCAGTCGCGACGCCTGCGTGGCGGCATAGGTCACGGTGCCGCCGGGCCGCCAGGTGTCCTCCCTGACGTCCTTCACGACATGACCGATCACCACGAAATCGGGGGCAGTCATCGATGTGAGGTTGATCTGCTCGCCGCCGGTTCGAACCTAGCTAACGGACGGTACTGCCTAGCGGGCAGGCCGGATGACAACCTTGCGATTCTCGCCCTCGCCGATGCTCTCCGTTATCACCGTCGCGTCCTGCGCCAGAGCTAGATGGACGATCCGCCGCTCGTTCGGCGGCATCGGCTCCAGCGTCATCAACTGCTTCGTGGTTCGCACCCGCTCCGCCATGTGCAGCGCCAGGCTCCTGAGCGACTGCTCGCGCCGCCACCGGTAGCCGGCAACGTCGACGCCGAAGCCCGCCTTCGCTTTCAGCTTCCGCCCAACGATGAGGTTCACAAGGTATTGCAGCGACGCGAGGGTGTCTCCGCGCCGTCCTATGAGGATTCCCAGGTCGTCGCCGCTGATGTCGAGCACCGTCTTCACGATGGCCGAGCCGTCGCCGGGCGTCTCCGGCTCGCGCACGCGCACAGTAGCATCGACCTCCATCAGCGACAGCAGCTTCTCCAAGACCTCCACGCCGAGCGCGATGTCGTCCTCGCTGACCTCGTGCTCCGCCTCCGTCCCTTCCTGTGCCGGCGCTCCCACTTCCGCCTCTGCCTTCGGCCGGACGATTACCCGCGCCTCTTCGCCGCCGATGCCCAGTATTCCGGAGCGCCCCTCCCTGACCACCTCTACCTCTACCTGCGTCCGCTCCAGTCCCAGCTCAGCCAGTGCCTTCTCTACAGCTTCATCGACCGTCTTACCGCTTGCGTCTACGCTTTCCACGACGGGACCTCTTCCTGTAGCGACGCTCATCCGCTACGGCTTCCCCCGCTTCTGCTTCCTCGCCCTCTTCGTCCTCATCCGGCTCAGTCTTCTGTGCCGCGGGCGTCACCTGCGACGCCGCCGGCTTCGGCGCGGGCGCCGGCTGAAGCGAGAGGAGATTACGCCACGTCAGCCCACCGGAGCCCACGTATACATACTGCAGAACAATGCCGACCACGCTGGATATCACCCAGTATAGGGCCAGCCCGCTGGGGAAGGAAATCGCGAAGTACGTGAACATCAACGGCATCATCCACAGCATGGTGCTGTTCATCGATGCCGAGCGTTCGTCCATCGCCGGCGGCGTCGTCATCTTCTGCTGCACAAACATCGTCGCGCCCGTGAGAACAGCCAGGATCACGTTCGGCTGCCCCAGGTTGAGGCCGACAAACTTGTTGCTCAGCGGCACCGCCTGCTGGATGAACGACCACGGGTATAGATGCTTCGACAGGCTGATCGTGCTCTCCGGCACGTCGCCGACGGTGAGCCGGAGGACGCTGTACAGCGCGAACCATATCGGAAGCTGCGCGACCATCGGCAGCAGGCAGCCGAGCGGGTTCACTCCCGCCTCGCGGTAGATCTTCATGGTCTCTTCCTGCCGCCGCTTCGGGTCCTTGTGCTTCTTCTGGATCTCCTGCAATCGACCCGACATCGCCGACATTGCCCGCGACGATCGAAGCTGCCGCAGCGTCAGCGGGAACGTGACGCCACGCATGACGACGGTGAAGATAATGATCGACAGCCCAAAGCTGCCGAAGAAAGCATTGTTGAGCAACACGAGGGCATTCGCCATCGGGTTGACCAGTATCCAGTTCCAGAGGAGAGTGATGATATCCACGTCTTACCGACCTGATAGACCGATGCTACTGCGGCACCTGCACGCTCGTGATCGTCCCGTTCGCCGGATCGACCTTCTGCACGTCGCCGCTCTTCGTGCTGTAGTAGACCATGCCGCCATCCACCACGAGGTCGGACAGCACCCCCGAACCCGCTCTGCTCGACCAGACCTGGCTGCCCGTGCTCGCGTCCAGGCCGTACACGTTCCCCTGGTCCGTTGCCACGATCAGCGTCGAGCCGACGGTTGCCGCGCCGCCGCGAACCACGCCGTTCGCGGAGAAAGGCTTGTCCCAGCGCAGCTCCCCGCTCGTCGCGTCCACTCCGTACACCTTGCCGCTCAGTGAGCCGAAGTAGACCGTGCCGCCGCTCACGAGAGCACGATTCCAGATCCAGTCGTCGGCCTTAAAGCGCCAGCGCATCTGCCCATTCGACGCATCCAGCGCGTACATATAATTGTCTAGCCCGCCGACGTACACCGTGCCGCTGTCCACCACCGGCGTGGAAGCTATCGCCCCGTCCGCCTTGAAAGGCTGCGGCCAGCCCGCCTCGCCCGTCGTGGCGTCGATTGCATACACTTTCTTATCCATGGAGCTGAAGTAGACCACGCCGTTGCTGACCGCCGGCGTCGACCAAATCTTCTCGCCGGTGCAGAAGGGGTTGAAGCGCTGATCGCCGCCATCGACGGCAAAGGCATAGAGGCAGCGGTCCGCCGAGCCGACGTACACCGTGCCATCGCTCGCCACCGGCCCGCCGACGATGTGACCCTGCGTCCTCGCCGACCACTTCTCGCTGCCGTCCGACAGGTTCAGGGCATAGAGCGTGCCGTTGTAGGCGCCCACAAGCACGACGCCCTGCGAGACCGCGGGCGTGCCGTACAGCGCCGTCAGCGATATGTTGGATTTCGGCGGCGGGAAGGTCCAGTTCCGGCTGTTGGCCTGAAGGTCCACGTCGGCCAGAGACTGATGGTTCGGCGCCACCAGGAGCGTGCTGTCGGTAATCAGCGGACTTGCCCAGCCCTTAGGAGAGGTGACGCCGCCGCAGGCGGTCAGCAAGAGGACAAGCGATAGGGAGAAAAGGCCCAGACCCAGGGCCTTCGCAGCGCGCGATGTCTGAATCTTACTCCTCCGGCAGTCGCCTGAGGCGACATGTTTCACGTGAAACAGGGCCCGCTGGCCCGTCTAATCGGGAACGGGGTCGTAGCCGCCCTTATGGAAGGGATGACAGCGACCCAATCGACAAATTGTAAGCCAGCCGCCTCGGAACAGCCCGTGGCGCTCGATGGCCTCGTAGCCGTACTCCGAGCACGTCGGTTGGAAGCGGCACGCGGGTGACCGAAACGGCGACAGCGACCGCTGGTAGAATCGAATTGTGCCCAGCGCCAGTCTCTTCATTCTCCCCCAACCTCTTCCGGCGCCTCATCCGCCTCCAGCTTCGCCATCACATCCGCCCGCGCCAGCAGCGACGCCAGCGACTCCCGCAGCTCCCGGTACGTCGCGTCCGCGGCGCTCCGGCGGGCTATCACTACCACGTCCCAGCCGTCCTTCATAGGAAACGATCGCACCACCTCGCGAAGGCGCCTTCGCACCTTGTTTCGCACCACCGCCTTGCCGACGGCACGCGAAGTGACGAAGCCGTAGCGATTGTGGGGCAGACCGTTGGCCCGCGGCCGTATCACCAGGAGCCTGCTGGAGAAGGACCGCCCTTCCCTATAGGCAGTGGCGAAATCGCTGCTCTTCCTGAGACGCTGTTCCCTTCGCATCTGGCCCGGCCCAAGGCCTGGCCGCGCTCTAGACCGTCAGCCGGTAGCGGCCCTTCGAACGGCGCGCTCGCAGCACGAGGCGCCCGCCGCGGGTGCTCATGCGGGCAAGGAATCCGTGGACTCGTTTCCGCGGAATACGTTTCGGCTGGTAGGTGCGTTTGGGCACTTCACCTTCCTTCAGTTGTGCATCTGAACACAATGATAGAGTAGCCGCTTGGGGGTGTCAATCGCCGCCGACGCGACGACGGTGCACGTTTATCGCGGCAAAGACGGTCGCGAGGCTCCCTCGTACAGATAGCGATAGACCGCCAGGTTCTCCATCACCAGCCGCACGTACAGGTTCGCCTCGCCGATATCCACCTGCTCCAGGAACATGTCTATATCGTCGCCGGACGCTTCGCGCCACTTCTCGACGGCGCCGGGGCCGGCGTTGTAGGCGGCCAGCGCATAGTACAGGTTGCCATCGAAGGCGGCAAGCTGCTTCTCCAGGTAGTGCGCTCCGAAACGGATGCTCACGACCGGCCGCAGCAAGTCGTCGTTGGTGAAATCGCTGACCTGTAGGTCGCCCGCGATCTCCTGCGCCGTCGGCGGAATGACTTGCGTCAGTCCCATCGCGCCGGCGCCTGAGCCGGCCAGCGGGTCAAAGAAGCTCTCCTGACGCATCAGCGCCAGCATCACCTCCGGCGAAACGCTCTCTGATTTCTGCGCCGATTCCAGCAAGCCCATGTAGTCCTCCGGATAGGCCAGGCGCAGCAGCGCCCGCGGCGCCTTCGCCCGCAATTCAGGCGACAGGTCCTCCAGCACCAGCTCCGCGCTCCGCGACGACATCTCCGTCAGCCCGAGCCACTGGTACGACTGCGCCAGCGCCCACAGCGCCATCGGATTGCCGGCGTGCGCCCACATGAGGTCGCGGAACTCCGCCGCCGCCGACCGTGGGAAGCCGACCGCCGCCAGCTCCTGTCCCTTTGCCCAGCGCGGGTCGAGCCAGATGCTCCAGATGGACACCGGCGCCTGCCCCGTCGCGGCCGCCAGCCACGAGCGCACGTCCTCCTCCTCGCTCTGGACCGGCGGCAGCGCCGTCGCCCTCTTGTCCTTCTCCGCCAGCAGCGACGCCGCTCTCAGGCCGTAGTAGTCCAGCGGCCAGCCCGTCGCCAGCTCACGCAGATGCGCCG
>JALHUB010000197.1 GCA_022865685.1 Dehalococcoidia bacterium
CGCCCGTAGCGTAGATGGGGCCATCGAAGCCCGACTTGACGAGGAGCGGCAGGCGGCCGATGTGATCGAGGTGTCCGTGCGTGAGCACTACGGCGTCGATGCTCCGCGGATCGAAGGGGAAGGGCTCAGCGCTGCGGTCGTAGGAGTGATCGCCGCCCTGGAACTGGCCGCAGTCGACGAGAACACGCTTCCCGCCCGCCTCGAGCAGGTGGCAGGAGCCGGTCACTTCGCCGGCGGCGCCGTAGGCAGTCACACGCATGGCATGAGTCCTTTCGGGTGTCAGGACGGCGCTATGAGCGGCGCCCGTTTCTCGCGACCACGCGCCTTGACCCGGTACCAGCGCTCGATCTTCGCGACGACCTCCGCCGGGTCATCAACTATCTCGAAGAGATTGAGGTCCTGAGATTCGATGTAGCCCCTCGCCGCCGTCTGGTCGCGGAGCCAGTCGATGAGCCCTTGCCAGTAGTCGTTGCACATGAGGAAGACCGGGAAGGGCCGTATCTTATGCGTGTGGATGAGCGTTATCGTCTCGAACAGCTCGTCGAGCGTGCCGAAGCCGCCGGGCAGCAGTACGAAGGCGGTCGCGTATTTGACGAGCATGACTTTGCGCACGAAGAAGTGGTGGAAGTCGATTGTGATGCTGTGGTACTGGTTCGACGGCTGCTCCTTCGGCAGCGCGATGGTCAGGCCCACGGACGTGCCACCGGCTTCGAAGGCGCCCTTGTTCACGGCTTCCATGATGCCCGGGCCGCCGCCGGTGATCACGGCGTAGCCCGCCTGCGCCAGGCGCCGTCCGAGGGATTCCGCCAGCTTAAACAGCGGATCGTCTGAGGGAATGCGCGCGGAGCCGTAGACCGTGACGGCGGGCGTAAGGCCGGCGAGGGTATCGAAGCCCTCGATGAACTCGCTCATGATGCGGAACATGCGCCAGGCTTCTTCCTTGCGCAGCTCGTTGATGATGTACCTATCTTGCTGGTTCATCGCCTCTCCCAGCGGTATCTTCGGCACTGGCCGCGAATACAGTAGCACGGCTTTGGGCGTAGCGCCAACGCGACGCAGTCGCGCCTCAACGAGGGCCTGGACCGAGGTGATGGAGCAGGTCGAGTAGCGAGTTGATGATCGGGCCTTGCCAGCGGTCTGCACCCTTGGGCAGGACTTCGCCTTCCGACGGCCGCAGGCGGACGGGGTAAAGGCCGCAGGCGAGCGCCACGCCCAGCTCGCCGTCGACGTTGTCAGCGACGTAGACGCAGCGCTCTGCCGCCGTCCCGAGCCGGCGACCCGCCAGCTCGAATATCTCCGGCTGCGGCTTGGCCATGCCGACGTCGCAGGAGAAGACGGCATCGTCGAACAGGGGAGAGAACGGCATCTCCCGCCAGACAACCGGCACCTCGGGCGTGCAGTTGCTGAGGAGGCCGACCTTGAGGCCAATCGCGCGCAGGCGGCGCAACAGCTCCAGGGCGCCTTCCTTTGGCCTGAGGTTGCGTCGCGTGTAGTCGAGCCTTATGGCGACGGCTCGCTCGACCTGCGCCGGCGTGATCGCAACGCCCAGCGTCCGGCACACCTGCTCGATGTTGTCGCCGACGGACGGATAGGCGCCGGTGGTGCGGGCATGCGCCGTCTTCGCCCACTCGCGGAGGAAGCCGTCGACGGGGACGTTGAGGGCCTCTGCCACCGCGGCGTTCATCTCATCGCCCCAGGGACGGTTGTAGACGAGGGTGCCGAAGAAGTCGAAGACTATGGCGTCGAATCTCACGTCGGCGTCGCCTCTCGCTCAGGCTCGGCCGCGCACGATCTCCCGCCCGATGACCAGTCGCTGTATCTCCGACGTCCCCTCGTAGATTCGGGGAGCGCGCGCCTGGCGGAAGATGCGGTCGATGGCGCACCCGCTGACGAGCCCATGGCCGCCGTGGAGCTGTAGCGAGTCGTCGGCGATGCGGAAGGCGGCCTCCGTCGCGAACAGCTTCGCCATCGACGCGGCGACGGTTACGGGCTGGACGCCGCGGTCGCGCTGGACGGCGGCGCTATAGACGAGGAGTCGCGCCGCTTCCAGCGAGGTCGCCATGTCGGCGAGCTTGAACTGCGTTGCCTGGAAGTCGGCTACGGTCTGGCCGAAGGCTTTCCGCTCCTTCGTGAACGCCAGCGCCTCGTCGAGGGCGGCGCGTCCCAGCCCGCAGGCGGCGCCACCGACAGAGGTGCGATAGACGTCGAGGTTGCGCATGGCGATGCGAAAGCCTTCGCCCTCCTCGCCGATGCGGTTGGCGGCGGGCACCTGGCAGTCGCGGAAGTGCATGGAGCCTATGGGATGCGGGCAGAGCATCTCCAGCCCACCGACCGCCTCCAGCCCCGGCGCGCCCGCTTCCACCACGAAGGCGGAGATGCCGCGACTCCCCGCTTCTGGGTCGGTCTTCGCCAGGACGACGTACTGCGTCGCGTCGCCGGCGTTGGTGATGAAGAGCTTGTCGCCGTTGAGGACGTAGTTGTCGCCCTCGCGGCGCGCGGTCGTCGTGATGCCGCCGACGTCGGAGCCGGCGAGCGGCTCGGTCATCCCCAGCGCGGCGATGGCCTCGCCGGTGGCTACGGGCGGCAGGTAC
>JALHUB010000021.1 GCA_022865685.1 Dehalococcoidia bacterium
TACGAGCTCGCCGGCGTTCAGGCCGCGACTCGTCAGATCAGGCGTGACCATCGCCAGCAGGCTCGGCCGCCCATCGACGACCGTGCCGAGGACGATAACGCCGCTCCCCAGGCGGTCGCGCAGCCAGTCGCCCATGTCACGCAGCGCCTCGGGGCTGCTCGCGGGCACGCGCGCCGTCAGCAGCGAGCGCCCATCGACGTGCTCCACCTCCGCCAGCAGCGACTCCGCCCGGTTGCGCCCGAGCTCGCGCTCGAGCGCCTGGACGCGCTTCTTCAGCGACTCCATTTCCTCGAAGAGCGCGTCGACGCGGGCAACCAGCTCGGCGTCGTCGCCCGTCACGCCAAGGCGGCCGCGCAATTGCTGGAGCGTCGTCAAGCGGTCGCGGACGTGCTCGCCGGCGCCGCGGCCGGTCAACGCCTGTATGCGCCGCAGTCCGGCGCCGATGCTTTCCTCGCCGACGATGATGAACTGGCCGATGTCACCGGTGGCGCGGACGTGGGTGCCGCCGCAGAGCTCGGCGCTGTAGCGTTCATCGTCTTCCTCTGGCACCTCGACGACGCGCACCTCGGCGGCGTACTTCTCGTCGAACAGCGCCGTAGCGCCGCCGGCGGTCGCCTCCTCGTAGGATTTGCGTTGCGTCCGCACGGGCAGGTTCTCGCGTATCTTCTCGTTGACCAGGCGCTGCACGTCCGCCAGCTCCTCCGGCTTCAGCGCCTCGACGTGCGTGAAGTCGAAGCGAAGCCGGTCAGGCGCCACGAGCGAGCCCGACTGCCTGGCGTGCGGCCCCAGCACGCGACGCAGGGCGGCGTGCAGGAGGTGTGTAGCCGTGTGGTTGCGCCTGATGTCCCAGCGCCGCGCCGCGTCCACGTGCGCCAGCACGTCGTCGTTGACGGCGATGCGCCCTCCGACGACGCGGCCGCGATGAAGGATAAGGCCGCTCTCGGTGCGCTGCGTGTCCTCGACGCAGAAGCGGCCGTTGGGGCCCGCTATCTCGCCCGTGTCGCCGACCTGGCCGCCCTGCTCAGCGTAGAACGGCGTCTCGAAGAGAACGATTTCCGCCTCGTCGCCGGACTCCACGCTGTCAACGGCGGCCTCGCCGGCGATGATGCCCGCGACGCCCGTCTGCTGCGAGAGCGTGTCGTAGCCGGTGAAGCGCGGCTGGAGGTGAGAGAGGGCGGCATACGCCTCGGCGGACTCGGCCTCGCTCAGGCGGAAGCGCCCCGCAGCGCGGGCGCGCTCCCGCTGCTCCTCCATCGCTTTTTCGAAGCCGTCCCAATCCACACCCACGTCTTGCTCGGCCGCGAGCTCCGCCGTTAGCTCCGGAGGAAAGCCGAACGTGTCGTATAGCAGAAATGCGTGGCTTCCTGTGAGCATCTCCTGGTCTTTGACTCTGTCGGCAAGGAATACCGCCAGTTGGACCCGGCCGCTCTCCAAAGTCTCCATAAACCGCTTCTCTTCTGCGCCGACGACGTTCTCGATGAATGTCCTGTTGTCGACCAGCTCGCCGTAGTGCGCGCCGTACTGCTCGACGACCGCACGAACGATTTCTGTCAGGAAGGGCCGGTGAAGGCCAAGGCGCCGTCCGAATGCCACCGCGCGACGCAGTATGCGGCGGAGTACGTAACCGCGCCCTTCCTTACTCGGCATGACACCGTCGGCGATGAGGAACGTGACCGCTCTCGCGTGCTCGGCGATGATCCGCTTGCTCCGGCGAACCTCTACGCCGCTCTCGTTCTTCTCGCCGCCCATCCCGGTCTTTGTGCCGTCCCAGTCCGGGCCGAACCCTGACATCGACTCGATGAGCGAGATGACCGGTTGGAAGAGGTCGGTTTCGTAGACGCTGCGCTTGCCCTGGAGGACGCCGGCCCAGCGTTCCAAGCCGGCGCCGGTGTCGATGTTCTTTTGCGGCAGGTCAGTGCGGGAGCCGTCCTCGTTCTGGAAGTACATCGTGAAGACCAGGTTCCAGAGCTCCGTGAAGCGGCCGCAGCTCACTGCCGGATGGCAGGTGCCCTTCTCGCACTCCGGGCAGCCGGGCGTCGGGCCGTAGTCGGGCGCGAAGTCGTAGTGGATCTCGGAGCAGGGGCCACAGGGTCCGACATCGCCGGAGAACCAGTAGTTCTCCTCCTCGCCGTAGCGCATGATGCGCTCTTCCGGCACGCCGAGGCCGCGCCAGTAGCCGGCGGCTTCGTCGTCGTCGAGGTAGACGCTGACCCACAGGCGTTCCTTCGGCAGCGCAATCTGCTCCTTGGGGTCGGTGAGCAGCTCCCAGGCCCACTCGATGGACTCTTTCTTGAAGTAGTCGCCGACGGCGAAGTTGCCGAGCATCTCGAAGAAGGTGAGGTGGGTGTCGTCACCAACCTCGTCGATGTCGCTGGTGCGGAAGCACTTCTGTATCGACGCCATGCGCGGCGACGGCGGCTCGGCCTGGCCCATGAAGTAGGGCTTGAACTGGACCATGCCGGCGCTTGTGAAGAGGAGCGTCGGGTCGCCGTGCGGCACCAGCGGCGCACTGGGGATTGTCCGGTGACCGCGCGAGGCGAAGAAATCCAGCCAGCGTTCTCTTATCTGATCGCTGTTCATAGCTATCGATAGACTAGTCTAGCAGAACGATGCTCGGCGGGCGATTGCCGGAGCTCCTTCGGATTGTATTTGTCGCTTTGCGGGCCTGTCAATCGAGCCGCCGTCACGGCCACACTTGACAGCGCCGGATGGCCGCCGATACTATTCGTAGTGGAAACGGGGGTTGCACCCGCCGGTGATACAAGACGACCCTGCCGACGATAGCGATAACAGCGACAAACCTGAGGCCGGCCCTTCAGCCGGCTGTCTCGGCCGGAAGGCACGCTAGCGTGACTACGGCTTTTTTTGTTGAGCTTTGACAGCCATGCAAGACCACTGGACAGCGATAGTTCTTGCAGCCGGCCTCGGCAAGCGCATGCGCTCCAGGAAACCGAAGGCGCTCCATCCCATCGCCGGGCGGCCGATGTTGCTGCACGTGCTCGCTGCCGTTCGCGCGGCGTTCGAATCCGCCGGACGCGACGTCCGCTATGTCGCCGTCGTCGGGCACGGCGCCGCGCAGGTGAAGGCCATCCTCGACAATTCGGTGCGGTGCGTCGAGCAGGCGGAGCAACTGGGCACGGGACACGCCGTCGCGCAGGCGCAATCGGTTGCGTCGGGCAGTGCTCACGTCCTCGTTATTAACGCCGACGTCCCGCTTGTCTCGCCCGATACCGTCGCCGCCCTGATGAAGTGTCACCTCGATGACAAGGCTGACCTCACGTTCCTCACCGCCGACGTCGACGACGCGCGCGACCAGGGACGCGTGCAACGCGACGCCTCGGGACGAGTGACCGGAATCGTCGAGGAGGCGGGCGCCGACGCGGCGACGCTGGCCGGCAATGAGATAAACGCCGGCGTCTACTGCTTCCGCGGCGACTGGCTCTGGCCGCGCCTTTCGCGCATCGAGCGCAGCGCCGCCGGCGAGTACTACCTGACCAACCTCGTCGCCATTGCTGTCCGCGAAGGCGCAACCGTCGTTGCCGTGCCCGTCACCGACCCGGCAGAGGCGCTGGGCATCAACGACCGCGTGCAGCTCGCGCAGGCGGAGGCCGTCGTGCGGGAGCGCATCCGCCGGCAACACATGCTGGCCGGCGTCACCATCGTCGACCCGCAGACCACGTACATCGACGCCGATGTGACGATAGGAATGGACACGACTCTCCATTCGAACACGTCGCTGCGCGGCAGGACGGCTATCGGCGAGGAGTGCGAGATCGGGCCGGACACCCAGGTCGTCGACTCCTCCATCGGGGACCACTGTCGCGTCGTGACGTCGGTAGTCGAACAGTCGACGCTGGAGGACGGCGTCGACGTCGGGCCGTTCAGCCACCTGCGGGCCGGTGCGCACATCGGCAGCGGCGCACACATCGGCAACTTCGCCGAGGTGAAGAACTCGCGGCTCGGCCGCAATACGAAGATGGGGCACTTCAGCTACATCGGCGACGCGCAAGTGGGAGACGACGTCAACATCGGCGCCGGCACCATCACCTGCAACTTCGACGGAGTGCGCAAGCACCGAACGATCATCGGCGACGGCGCGTTCATCGGCAGCGATACCATGCTCATCGCGCCCGTCGAGGTCGGCGCGGGGGCGAGGACCGGCGCCGGCTCCGTCGTCAACCACGACGTGCCGCCGAACGCGCTCGCTATCGGCGTGCCGGCGCGGATACGGCGCAAGAAGGAGAACAACGTTGACTAAGAAAGGTCGTATCTGCCTGCCCCTGCTGCTCGGCACACTAATCCTGCTCGCTTTCGTCACGGCGGCCGAACGAGCTCGCCACCGGCATGCCGACGAAGGCCCTGCGCACGAGGAAAGCAGCGTTGAGCAGTAGCAGTTGGATCGCGTTGGGCCTGCTGCTCGGCGCCGTCGTCTTGTTCGCTCTCGTGACGGCGGCCGAGGTGGGCGTCGTCTGGGTGAACCGGGCGCGGGTTCGCGCACTCATCGCGAGGGGCGAGCCGCGCTCCGAAGCGCTCCAGGCCTATCTCCACGATCGCCACCGCCTCCTAGGCGCGCTCGACATCGCCCGCGACCTGGCGATCGTCGCCGGCGTCGCCTTCGCTCTGTTCCTCGTCGTCGGCGAGACCGGCCACAAATGGGCGGGCCTGGCCGCCGTCACGGTCGTCGCGCTGCTGGTCGTCGCCGTGCTCCAGGCTATCCCGCGACTGCTCATGATCGGCGCGCCGGAGTACTGGGGGCTGCGCCTTTCGCCGCTCGCCAACGCCCTGAAGGCGGTCTTCGCCGTGCCCGCCTGGATCGTCTCGCTGCCGGAGCGCATCATGCTCCGGGCGCGCGGCCTCTCCGCCGATGACTTCGAGGACGTGCTCGAAAGCGACGAGCTGGTGCGGCTGATGGAGATCGAAGAGGAAGAGGGCGCGATGGAGCCGACGGAGCGGGAGATGATCCGCGGCGTCATCAACCTGGAAGA
>JALHUB010000198.1 GCA_022865685.1 Dehalococcoidia bacterium
CGGTTCAACCGCTTCTGCTTGATGGTCTGCCGGATGCTCGCCTGGTTGTTGTCCGAGCACGTGTAGAGATCGGTCTCGGCATGGACGACGTTTCCCATGGCCGCCGCCTCACGCGCGACGGCCTCGACGTCGACGACGGACGCGATGTTATGGCCGCAGTGGCAGATGAACACGCCCACCCGCGGCTCCTCGTCCGTCACGTCGCGCTCCGAAGGATACTCGTGACGCTGCACGAGTGTGCCGCGACCTCCGCGCAGGAGCTCCATCGCCGCGGCGGCCGCCGCGCTCGCCTGCGCCACCGATTCCGGTATGTCCTTCGGCTCCTGGAACGCGCCCGCCACGAAGACGCCGGGCCGCGACGAAACGACCGGCGTCAGGCGATTCGTCGCGCAGAATCCGAACTCGTTCCTGTCGATGCCCAGACGCTCCGCAAGCTCGGCGGCGCTCACTCCCGGCTTCAGGCCAACTGATAGCACCACGAGGTCGAAGTCCTCGGTCTGCTCCGCCCCTTCGTCGTCGAAGTAACGTAGGCGGAGGTCCTTCGAGCCGGGCATCTCGGCGACGCGCGATGGAATGGCACGGACGTACCGCACACCCTGCTCGCTCTGGGCGCGGCTCACGTAGCGGTCGAACTCCTTGCCGAAGGCGCGCACGTCGATGCAGAAGATAGCGATCTCAAGGCCGGGTTCGTGCTCCAGCGCGACCATTGCCTCTTTTGTCGCCGACATACAGCACAGCGCCGAGCAGTAGCCGTTGCCGCAGGCGCTATCCCGCGAACCGACGCACTGAATGAATGCGACGCGCCGGACGGGCCCGCGGTCTGAAGGGCGAACCAGCGTGCCTTCCGTCGGGCCGGAGGCGCTGAGCATGCGCTCGAACTGCACCGAACTCAGGACGTTGGCGTAGCGGCCGTGACCATACTCTCCCCGTAGCGACGCCTCGATCTCCTCAGAGCCCGGCGTGACGATGACCGCGCCAACATGCAGGACGTCTGTCTGCGGCCGCATGTTATGTGCGATGGCACCGGGGCCGCACGCCTTCTCGCAAAGGCGACAGTCGGAGCAGAGACCACAGTTGAGACAGCGCTGAGCCTCGGCAACGGCATCGTCTTCCGAGTAACCCAGGTCGATCTCGCGCATGTCCCGCATGCGTTCCTCTGCCGAGGCATGAGGCATGGGCAGCCTACGCCGGCGTGGAGCATTGGGGCGTGGGTTGCTCGCTTGTCTCGGCACATCTTCTCCCGCCACAGGCTCCCCCTGTGGGCCCGCTCCGCGCAGGTAGCCGTGGATCGCCTCCGCCGCACGATGCCCGTGGGCGATGGCGTCGATCGCGGAAGCCGGACCGAGTACGACGTCGCCGCCGGCAAAGACGCCGGGCACGTTCGTCGCCAGAGTCCTGGGGTCCGCGATCACGCGACCGCCCGGCCCGGACGTGACGGGAGACATCGAGGCGGCGTCAACCCCCTGGCCGATCGCCACTATTACCGTGTCCGCCGCCAGGGTGCTTGTCTGCGAATCCTCGAACTGCGGCGAGAAGCGGCCTGCCTCGTCGTAAACTCGGGTGCAGGCGCGGAAGGCCACTCCGGTGAGCTTGCCGCCTTCCGCGAGGATCTCTGTAGGTCCAAGGCTGTTGTGGAATGCAACGCCCTCTTCGAGCGCCTCCGCGGCTTCCCACGAATGGGCGGGCATCTCCTCACGCTGCTCCAGACAGGCCAGGTGGACGCTCTCCACCCCCGGGAGGCGGCGGGCGCAGCGTGCCACGTCCATCGCCACATCGCCGCCGCCGATCACGAGCACGTTCGACCCAACCTGGGGCCGCGCACCCGAATTGACCTCATGCAAGAACTTGAGGCCGGGCCACACGCCGTCCGCGTCCTCGCCCGGGACGTTCAACCGGCGGCTCGTCCAGGCGCCGGTGGCCACGAACACGGCGTCGAATTCGCCACGCACACTTCCATTCTCGTCGAGCGGGGATCTCTCGGTGGCCCCGGAATCGCCGTCGGCCGCGGGACGGGTCTTGAGGAGTGAGGTCGGGTCCGTAACGCGGACACCTGTTTTCGCCTCGACGCCGGTTTTGAGGATGCACTGGATCTCGTAGTCCAGCAGATCTCGCGGCAGGCGATAGGCCGGAACGCCGGATCGGAGCATCCCGCCCAGGTCCTCCATGGCGTCGAAGATCGTGACTCCGTACCCCATTCGTGTTAGGTCGTAGGCCGCCGTCAACCCCGCCGGCCCGCCGCCGATCACCGCTACCCGCTCTTGGCGCTTCTCGACCGGCTGCTGCCCGCCGGCCGAGTCGTTCTCGTTCCGGTGGGACTACACCCAATCCGTCGCGAAGCGCTTTAGGTCACGAATGGCGACAGGATCGTCGACATCCCCGCGGTTGCAGGCGGCCTCGCAGGGGTGCTGGCAGATGCGGCCGCAGACGGACGGCAGAGGACAGCGTTCGCGGATAACGTCGTAGGCTTCCTTGAACTTCCCCTGCCCGACGAGCGCGACGTATCCCTGCGCGTTGACTCCTGCCGGACAGGCCAGCTTGCAGGGAGCCGTGCCATCCTCTTTTGCGATCGTGAAGGCGTTGGGGACCGCCTGCGGGTACTCGCGGTAGATCGCCCTGCGCTCGCCCAGGCCACGGTCGAACGCGTTCGGCAGGCTGACGGGGCAGACCTCGGCGCAGGCGCCGCAGCCGTTGCACTTCGCCAGGTCGACATAACGGGGATTCCTCCTTACGGCGACCTCGAAATGCCCGGGCTCGCCGCTGATCCCCTCAATCTCGCCGAGAGTGATGATCTCGATGTTCTTGTTGCGGCCGCACTCGACCAGCTTGGGCGAGAGGATGCACATCGCGCAGTCGCCGGTGGGGAACGTTTTGTCGAGCTGGGGCATGCGACCGCCCACAGCCGACGAGCGCTCGACGAGATAGACCTTGAAGCCGGAGTCGGCCAGGTCCAGCGAGGCCTGGATGCCGGCGATACCACCGCCGTAGACGAGCACAGCTCCCGTCGGGCGCTCTTCTTTCATCGCACCGCCGCCTTTGCTGTTGACATAAGGCCTTTTCTCGAAAGCAGCGGCATCGGGTCGACGAGCAGGCTTCCCAGGCCGAGATCGCTCGTCGGCAGGCCAAGCGCCAGCCCCAGGAGCTGTGTGAAATAGAAGACGGGCAGCCCGAAGCGCTCGTGCTGCTTCTTCTCGATGTCGCGCTGGCGCATGTCGAGGTTGAGCTGGCAGAGCGGGCAGGCCGTGACGACGCAGTCGGCGCCGGCGTCGCGGGCCGCGGCCAGGATGCCGCGCGACAGCCGCAGCACGATCTCTGTCTTCGTGATCGAGTAGCTGGCGCCGCAACAGTCGGTCTTCGCCGGCCAGTCGACCGCCTCAGCGCCGGCGGCAGTGACGACGTTGTCGAGGATCGTCGGGTTCTCGGCATCGTCGAATCGCATGACGGACGGCGGTCGCAGCAGCAGGCAGCCGTAGTAGGCGGCCACGCGAAGGCCTGACAGCGGTTTCGAGACGCGGTCAGCGATTGCCGCCATACTGATATCGTCGCGCAGGATCTCCAGCAGGTGTTTCACCGGTGTCGAGCCGTCGTAATCGAATTCCAGCGCCTCCGCGACCTTCGCTCGACTCAGCGCGTTGCCCGCAATCTTATGGGTCGCCAGCTTGAGGC
>JALHUB010000199.1 GCA_022865685.1 Dehalococcoidia bacterium
GGAGCTCATCGCCGCCGCGGGACACAACCTCGGCGTCGGCCTCGCGAGCCTGATCAACGTCTTCAACCCGCAGGTCATCGTCCTCGACGGCAGCCTTACGAAGATGGGCGACCTCTACCTCGGCCCGGCGCGGGAGACGGCGCAGCGAGAGTCGTTCGCGCAGAGCTGGAGCGACGTGCGCATCGTCGTCGGTGAGCTGGGCGACCGCTCGGCGGCGCTGTGGGCCGCGGCCGTCGCGCTGGAGGCAATGCGCGCCGCCGCGAAGTGATGCTCATCGGTCTCATCTCCGACACTCACGGCTACTTTGACCCGCGACTTCCCGACGTCTTCCGCGGCGTCGGGCGCATCCTGCACACCGGCGACGTCGGCAGCCTCGACGTTATCAAGCGTCTGGAGGCGATAGCGCCGGTCGTCGCCGTGCACGGCAACATGGACAATCCGCTCGTGGCGAGCCACTTCCCCGCGGACGCGACGGTCGAGGTCGCCGGTCTGACGGTCTATCTTGTCCACCGGCCGCAGGACGCGCGACCCGGGGACAGCGTCGGCGTCGTCGTGCAGGGGCACACGCACCGGTCGCTCATCGAGGAGAAAGAGGGTATGCTGTACGTCAATCCGGGCGCGGCGGGCAAGACGCTGACCTTCGCCGGTCGGACGGTGGCGCTGCTCGAAATTGAGGACGGCAAGCCCCGCGCCAGGATCGTGAATCTCGACGCGCCCTAGGAGGAGAGAGCCTCTTGCCGGCAAAGCCCCTGCTGGACCGCCTCGACGCCGAGGCGGAGGCGTTCAGCCGCGACCTGACACGCGAGTACTACCTCAACGGCGCCGGCCTCAAGGAAGACCTGTCCATCGTCCCCATCTTCGAGCGGCACACCCGTCTCTTTACGAAGAAGATGATCGCGGCCCTCGACGCCGCACCGCACGACGACGAGCGCTGGCCGCCGCTGCGGGCCTTTGTCGTCGAAGGCTATCTGGAGAACGCCGCTAAGTCGCTCAGCGAGACGATAGCGGCCCGCGAGACGAGCGACGCGGCAACCTGGGACGGCAAGGAGGCGCCCTACCGCGCGCTGCCCGTCCTCATCGCCAACGAAGCGGACGCCGACCGCCGCCACGCCATCGACGGCCTGCGCATCGAGATGACGGCGGCCCAAAACCCGCTGCGCGAGGAGCGCTGGGACGCCCTTCACGCCGAGGCGCGCGCCCTGGGTTACGCCGATTACGTCGCGCTCTGCGGAGACGTCGGCCGGCTGGCGCTCGACGACCTGGCGGCGCCGCTGGAGGCTTTCCTCTGGGACGGCGAGGCCACGTACCGGTCGCGGCTGCGACGCTACCTGGGCGACATCGGCGTCGCGCCGGCGGCCGCGGATCGAAGCGACCTGGCCTATCTCTTCCGCTCGCCGCAGTTCGATTCGCGCTTCCCGCCAGAGCGGCTCCTGCCGTCGCTCAGGGAGACCCTCGCGGCCCTGGACATCGACCTCGACCAACAGGCCGGCGTGCGGCTGGACGTCGAGGCGCGGCCGCAGAAGTCGCCGCGGGCGTTCTGCGCCGCCATCGTCGTCCCGAGCGAGATCATGCTCGTCATCAACCCGCACGGTGGCCAGGACGACTACGCCGCCCTCTTCCACGAAGCGGGCCATACGGAGCACTTCGCCCACGCCGACCCCTCGCTGCCCTTCGCCGCCCGCGGCCTCGGCGACAACTCCGTCACGGAGGCCTTCGCCTTCGCCATGGAGCACCTCATGTACGACGCGGACTGGCTGCGACAGCGTCTCGACTGGCGGGACGCGG
This sequence comes from Dehalococcoidia bacterium, assembly GCA_022865685.1. Taxonomy (GTDB): domain Bacteria; phylum Chloroflexota; class Dehalococcoidia; order DSTF01; family JALHUB01; genus JALHUB01. The sequence continues at coordinate 1,786 of JALHUB010000199.1, forward strand.
CGGACTTCGTCGCCTTCAAGCGCTTCTACAAGCTGTTCATCGTGCGTCGCTATGCCGCCAAGCTGCTCTATGAGCTGGAGCTGCACCGCAGCGATGACCCGCGCTCGAAATCGAAGCGCTACGCCGACCTGCTCACCACATTCCTCGGCGTGCGTTTCAACCCCGCGGACCACCTCTTCGACGTCGACGACGGCTTCTACTGCGCCCGCTATCTCCGCGCCTGGGCCTTCGAGGCGCAGTTGCGACGGCACCTGGAGACGGACTTCGGCAAGCAGTGGTTCCTCAGCGCCGAAGCGGGCGCGCGCCTCAAGCGGCTCTGGTCTATGGGGCAGCGACGCCCTGTCGAGGAGCTGGCGCGGGAGACCGGCTACGCGGGCCTGGACTTCGGGCCGCTCTTCGACGAGCTACGAACGTGAAGCCGCGCACAATGTGTTGACCAATAACTCCCTCCTCTCTATGCTGACTCTGCAGGCACGATAACATCACTTTTTCGAAAGGGAAGGGAGCATTTTCAATGAGAGAAGCAGTAATTGTTGACGGCGTGCGAACGCCGATCGGTCGCGCGGGCAGAAGGGGTATGTTCCGCACAATCACCCACTCGGAACTAATGGTCCCCATCGTCAAGGAGATTCTGAAGCGCAACAAACTGGACCCCAAGGACATCGACGAGTTCCACGTCGGCTCCGCGGGCCTGGTGACGCCGATGAGCAAATGCCGGCAGTACCTCTTCGAAGCCGGCTTCGGTGACAACATCTGGGGCTCGGACGTCAACACGCAGTGCGCGAGCGGCCTGCACACGTCCGTCGAGTCGTGCGAGAGGGTGATGGCGGGTTCCGCCGACATCATCCTCGCCGCCGGCGTCGAGACGATGGGCCGCCAGGGCGTGACGTCTCCTGAGGAGATGGCCGGCCAGAAGGGCGGCGGCATGGCTGCTCTTCTTATGCCGCCGAAGTCCGACCTGTCGTATCCTGAGGACTGGAAAGACGCCGATCTCTTGACTCCGTGGTACGCGGTCAAGAACCCGCAGATCTTCAACATGCTCTGGACGGCGGAAAACGTCCACGAGCGCTACGGCATCCCCCGCCAGGTAGCGGACGAATGGGCGCTGCGCAGCCAGCAACTCGCCGTCGCCGCGCAGGATGCCGGCCGGTTCGACGACGAAATCCTGCCCGTCACCATCAACTACAAGGACGGCAGCAGCGAGACGCTCAGCAAGGACCAGGGTCCGCGCCGCGAGACCAACCTGCAGGCGCTGCAAGAGCTGCGGCCCGTCTTCAAGGAGGGCGGCTTCGTCACCGCCGGCAACTCCTGCCCCCAGAACGACGGCGCCACCATCGTCCTCGTGACGACGAAGGAGATCGCCAAGGAGCGGGGCTGGAAGCCGATGCTGACGTACCGCCACTCGGCGACCGTCGGCACCGACCCGGACGTCATGGGGATCGGGCCGCGCTGGGCCACCAAGAAGCTGCTCGACCGCTCCGGCATGAAGCTCGAAGACTTCGACGTGCTGGAGATCAACGAGGCCTTCGCCGTCGTGGTCAACTACTTCGTCAACGAGTTCAAGGCTTCAGACAAGGTCATCGAGAAGATCAACCGCTGGGGCGGCGCCATCGCCATCGGCCACCCGCTCGGCGGCACCGGCCCCCGCCTCATCATGACTGCGGGTCGTCAGCTCAAGGATAACGGCGGGCGCTGGGCGCTCACCACGCTCTGCCAGGGCCTCGGCATGGGCTACGCCGCCGCCTGGGAGCGCGAAGACTACTAAGTCGACTGCCCGAACGGGCATCAGCAAGAACGACCCAGAGGGCCGGACTGACGTCCGGCCCTCTGGCTTCGAATCCCGGCAAGGCGCGCTCTTCATAATCTCGTAGCCGAGGCTTTCCAGCCTCGGCGTCTCCCTGGCCAGGCTGGAAAGCCTGGCCTACGTGTCCACAGACGCCTTCCGATTGACCACTAATCGACCCATCAATATGCTGAGATGGCTCTGCAAGAAATGACACATGAGAAGGAGATCGAAGAGATGCGAGAGGCAGTTGTCGTAGACGGAGTCCGCACACCTTTCGGCCGCGCCGGCCGTCGAGGCGTCTTCCGCGCCATAAGCCACGTCGATCTCATGGTCCCCCTGCTCAAGGAGATCGTCCGCCGCAACAAGCTCGACGCCAACGACATCGACGAAGTGCACGTCGGGTCGGTGCACCTCGCGTCGCGGAGCACCAAGGCGCGCACCTACCTCTTCGAGGCGGGCCTGCCGGAGTGCATCTGGGGCACCGACGTCAACACGCAATGCGCCAGCGCCCTGCAAACGACCGTCGAAGCCTGCCAGTGCGTCGCCTGCGGCGGCGCCGACATCGTGCTCGCCGGCGGCATCGAGACGATGGACCGGCTGGGCGTCGTTCCGCCGGAGGAGGCGGCAGGCAAGCCGGCGCCAGCGCGTGTCTTCCCGGGGCCCGTGCCGGAGGTCACCGACACGCCCTATCCGTCCGACTGGAAGGACGCGGAGCTCCTGCCCTGGTGGCACCAGCTCCGGGACCCGCGGATCATGAACATGCTCTGGACGGCGGAGAACCTGCACTCGCAGTTCGGAATCACGCGAAAAGAGGCCGACGAGTGGTCGCTGCGGAGCCAGCTTGCCGCCGTCGCCGCCCAGGACGCGGGAAACTTCGACGGCGAGATCATGCCCGTAGCCATTCGCTACAAGGACGGCTCCAGCGAGACCATCGCCAAGGACCAGGGGCCGCGTCGCGAGACGAACCTGGAGGCCCTGAGCCAACTGCGCCCCATCATGAAGGAGGATGGCTTCGTCACCGCCGGCAACTCCTGCCCTCGCAACGACGGCGCCACCCTCGCCCTGATAACGACGAAGGAGATCGCGACGGAGCGCGGCTGGAAGCCTCTCCTCACCTACCGCCACTCCGCGACCGTCGGCGTCGACCCGAACGTCATGGGCGTCGGCCCGCGCTGGGCGACGGAGAAGCTGCTCAACCGCACGGGTATGAAGCTCGAAGACTTCGACGTGATCGAGATCAACGAGGCCTTCGCCTGCGTCATCAACTACTGGATCCGGGAGCTCGGGGCGTCGGACAAGGTCGTCGAGAGGATCAATCGTTGGGGAGGCGCGATAGCTCTCGGGCACCCGCTCGGCGCGTCCGGGGCGCGACTCGTCATGACGGCGGGCTACCAGTTACGGGCGAACGGCGGTCGCTGGGCGCTGACGACGCTCTGCCAGGGGAGCGGCATGGGCTACGCCGCCGCCTGGGAGCGCGAAGACTACTAGCCGGCAGATTCGCGTAGGTCGGGCGTCTCGCCCGACCGTTCCCGCAACCAGGCTGGCAGGATGCCCGCCCTACGGGTGAATACGAAACGAGGGCTGGACGCGCAACTCGGTCCCCGTATGGTCGAACTGACTACGCCCGGCGCGCTATGTCCGCTAGAAGCTCCGTGATCTGCAACAGCGTCAGACCGGCCTCTCGATGCTCGCGCAAGATTGCGCCGTAGTGCAGCCAGTAGCGATTGCGACGTCCCTGCCGCTCGCGGCTGATCAGTCCGTCCTCCTCCAGCGCCCGCAGGATCGATAGCGCGGCCCGCTCCGTGATCCCAACCGACTGCGCGATCTCCCGCAGCGTCGAGTGCGGCCTCTGCCCGACGGCAATCAGCACGAGCGCGTGATTGGTGAGGAGGCTCCATCTGCCCACGAGATCTCACTCCTGCGGAATTGGACGCATCGATTCCGGAAACGGGCGTCTGCTTCGGCCACAGTATCATCGCATCACGACCGACAAGTCAAGGAACAGCTACTCCGCCGCCTGCCGACCTCCCCTAGCGGAAGTGGATCAGTATCTGGAAGAGGTGGCAGTAGAGCTTGGCGCTGTCGGTGAGCAGCGTGTGGGCGGCGCGGTCGACCGTCGGCTCCACGTGCTCGAAGATGTCGACCTCCGTGAAGTGCAGCTTCACCTGCCCCTGGAGGGCATCGCGCAGGCGCCGCGATTCCGTGTACGGAACGAAGCGGTCCGTCTTGTCGTGGAGGATGAACGTCTCGGCCCGCAGCCCATCCAGGCGGCCGCCCAGCGAGAGGTCGCGCAACGCCTGGCGCGGCTCTGCCGGCAGCTCCGCCAGCAGCTCGTCGACGCGCGACGGGTCCCTGTTCGTCAGCAGGTCGAAGGCGGCGCGGCCCTCCGGCGTCAGACGCCACAGCTCGCGCGCTGCCTCCGGCTCGCTGTCGACAAGAGCGCGTATCAGGAGGTCGCGATCGCTGGCGTCGCTGAGGCGGTTGATGACCTGCTCCGACATCACGTCGACGCTGTGCTCGTCGGGCGTCCATGTCTCCCGGAGACCGTCGTAGGAGATGACGCCGGTGGTGACCGCATCGAGCACGTCCGTCGCGTCGTAGTAGCCGCCGAATGATACGACATAGGCGACGTCCTCGTTGATGCTGGGGTTGGCGGCGGCGAGCAGAGCCAGCGGCGCCCCCACGCTCACGCCGATGTAGCCGATCTTGTCCTGCTTCACGTAGGGCTGCTCCTGCAGGTACAGGAACTCCGCGACAAGGGCATCGACCTCGCGAGGGTAGATCATCTCGTTCTCGAGGTCGGGCGAGAAGGGGATGAGCATAACGAAGCCCGCCCGCGCCACGTCGCCGGCGAGGCGGGTGAGACGGGAGTCGTCGGGCTGCAGCGGCGGCGCCCCGGGCGTGAGGATCATCGCGCCGTGCTGTTCGCCGTCGCCGGGGCGGTAGATGTCGACAGGCATGGTGTACGAGCCGTACTGGATGATCGTCTGCTCCCTTACCGGCGTGCCCGTCGTCCAGGTGACGGGACGCAGTGGCAGGGGCGCCATCATGTCGGGCAGGAAGAAGGCGCTGGTCACCGCGGCTCGACCGTACGTCGTGCAGGAGAGGCCGATGCTGAAAGCGACGAGTACGGCGAGAGCGGGGACGAGCGGCCAGGAGCGGCGCAGCGCGGCGGGTCGCCTGCGCGGGAGTTCGGACATGCGATTGCCTCGTCAGGCCTGTTTGTAGCCGTGCCTACCCTCTAAGAGGCGGGCAAGCCGGCAGGCAGGCACGATTCCAGTTTGCCATTGGCCCATTCGACGGTCAAACGAGGCGGCCCGGACTAAAGCAAGAGGCCCGGCCCCCACGGGACCAGGCCCCGCTATCGATAGCCTTGCCGCAGCCTACTTGTTCTTCCCCTCGATCATCTCGTGGGGCTTCAACTTGATGGTCTTCGGCGCCCTTCGGGCAATCGAACCTCTATCAAAATAGCAGTATGCAATAGCGTTGTCAAGTCTCTTGACATATGTGTGTTGCAGGCCGATAATTGAATAAAGGTGAGAGGCTTATGGCAAGAGACTACTACGACGTCCTCGGCGTGAGCCGGACTGCTGACCAGAAGCAGGTCCGGCAGGCATATCGCAAGCTCGCACGCAAGCTGCACCCCGACGTCAACCCCGGCGACAAGAACGCCGAGGCGCGCTTCATGGAGGTCAACGCCGCCTACGAGGTGATATCCGACGCCGAGAAGCGGAAGAAGTACGACCGTTACGGCGACCGCTGGCAGTACGCCGACCAGATCGAGGAGGCGCAGCGCCAGAGCGGCTTCCGCACCCGACGGGGCGGCACGCAGGGGTTCACTTTCGATTCCTCCGGCGCGCGCGGCGGACAAGGGGGCACGTTCGAGTTCTCCGACATCCCGGGCCTGGACGGCATATTCGACCTCTTCCGCGGCGGCGGCCGTCGCGGCAGGCCCCAGCCGAGAGCGACCGAGGTGCCGGTCGAGATAACGCTGGCGGAAGCCTGCAACGGCACGGCCCGCGTCTTTGAGCTGACGAGCCAGGAGCGTTGCGCCACCTGCGGCGGCAGCGGCGAGATCGCGGGAGCGGCCTGCCACGTCTGCCAGGGGCAAGGCGTCGTCCTGAAGCCTCATCGCATCGAGGCGAAGATACCGGCCGGCGTCGCGGACAGCGCGCGGGTGCGCATCCGCGGCAGCGCTGTCGGCGACATCTACCTGAAGGTCGCCGTCCGGCCGCATGAGCGATTCGACAGGCGCGGCGACGACCTCTATACGGAGGTGACGGTGCCGCTAGGCGTCGCCGTGCTCGGCGGCGAAGCGCGCGTGAAGACGCTCAACGGCGAAGTGGCGCTCACCATCCCTCGCCTGACGCAGAACGGCAAGACCTTCCGCCTGGCGGGCCTGGGCATGCCGAAAGCCAACAGCAGCGGCAAGAAAGGCGACCTCTTCGCGAAAGTGAAGGTCGTCCTGCCGGAGAAGCTATCGGCAAAAGAGGAGAAGCTCTTCGAGGAGCTCAAGGCCCTCGGAGCATAACGATAATGGCTGCGAATACGACTGAAAAACGAGCGCTCGACGCCTACTCGGAGGCCGTAAGCCGCGCCGCCGAGACGGTCGGGCCCGCCGTCGTCAAGATCGACGTGCTGGGGCGACCTCGACGCGGCCGGCAAGGCGACGGGACAGGCACCGGCTCCGGCGTCATCTTCGCGTCGGACGGACGCGTGCTGACGAACGAGCACGTCGTGCGCGGCTCCCACCTGGTGCGCGTCACCCTCGCGGACGGCCGTCGCTTCCAGGCCGGCGTCGAATACGCCGACCAGGCGGTCGACCTGGCGGTCCTGCGCATCGGCGCCGTCGGCCTACCGGTGGCGGAGCTGAACGCGCGGCCGCTGCGAGTCGGCCAGCTTGTGATCGCAATCGGGAACCCGTACGGATTGAACTGGAGCGTGACGGCCGGCGTCGTTAGCGCGCTGGGCCGCACGCTGGAGGCGGGCCCGAGCTTCCGCCTGACCGACCTGATCCAGATGGACGCGCCCGTGAACCCGGGTAACTCCGGCGGCCCGCTCGTCGATGCGGACGGTCGGGTTGTCGGCATAACGTCGGCGGTCATGCCGTTCGCCCGCGGCGTCGGCTTCGCGATCCCGATCGCGACGGCGCTGAACGCCCTGTCGCGGCTGGAGGAGATGCGCGAGCATCAGCAGCATCGACTCGGCATCGGCGGCATTCCGGCGGAGATCGAGCCGGACATTCGGCGCCGGACGGGCCTGACGCAGCAGCAGGGCCTCCTCGTGCTGGAGGTCGTGCCCAACAGTCCGGCGGCGCGCGCCAGCCTCCGCGTCTCCGACGTCATCGTCGAGGTCGAGGACCAGCCGATCACTTCCGGCGAAGCGCTGGCGGCGGCGGCGAACCAGACACCGGGCGGCCGCCTACGACTCTCGTTCGTGCGAGAGGGCAGGCTGCGCAAGACGACGGCGGTGCTCCGAGAGGGGACGAACTGAAGTGGCAGATGACTTTGAAGACATGGCAAACGAAGACGAGCCCTGCTACGTGATCAGCGTGGCGGCCCGGATGGTCGGCATGCACGCGCAGACGCTTCGCTACTACGAGCGCGTGGGCGTGCTCAAGCCGTCGCGTTCGCAGGGACGAATACGGCTGTACTCCGTCGCCGACGTCAACCGGCTGCGCCAGATACACCGCCTCATCGACGACCTGGGCGTGAACCTGGCCGGCGCGGAGGTGATATTGCGCATGAACCAGCGCATCCAGGAGATGAACGAAGAGCTGGAGACGCTGCGTCGGGAGCTGCAGCGTCTACGCGACCGTCGCCTGCTCGCGCCGCTCGAACCGAGGCAAGACAGTGGATAGCTGCGAAGACATGAAGAACTGGGGGAGTGCAGAGGCGCAGGCCTTTTCGCGTAGGGCGGGCATCCTGCCCGCCGCGTCGGGCGGAAACGGTCGCGCGAGACGCGCGACCTACGCGGGTCGCAGATGAGGTAAGACATCATGATGAGACAAGAATCACAGCACCCCAGGCTGAAGATGCCCCAACCCGCCTACGGCTGGCAGGCCTTCAGGTTGGGGTCCAGAACAGTCCTCCCCCCTCATTGGATGAAACGAGGCAACTACCATGATGAGACAAGATAGGTTCACACAGCAGGCGCAAGAGGTGCTCGCCGCCTCGCAGGAGATGGTGCGCCGGCAGCGACACTCGCAGTGGGACGTGGAGCACGTCTTCCTGGCGCTGCTGCAGCACCCCGCCGGGTTGGCCCAGCAGATATTCGCCAGGCTGAACGTCGACACCGGCAGCCTGACAAAGCGCGTCGCTGATACGCTCGACCGCGCGCCCAAGCTGGCATACGACGTCGTCCAGATCTACACGACGCCGCGCATCATACGCCTCCTGGAGACGGCGAACGCAGAGGCCGACCGCCTCAAGGACGAGTACGTCGGCGTGGAGCACCTGCTCATCGCCATCGCCGACGACAAGGACGGCGAGTCGGCCCACATCCTGCACGAGTTCGGCGTCGACAAGGAGCGCCTCTACAAGGCGATCCAGGAGGTCCGCGGCGGCGCCCGGGTCGACAGCCCGACGGCGGAGAGCCGCTACGGCGCCCTTGAGAAGTACAGCGTCGACCTCACGGAGATGGCGCGGCAGGGCAAGCTTGACCCCGTCATCGGCCGCGAGGACGAGATCCGGCGCGTCATGCAGATTCTCAACCGGCGGAC
>JALHUB010000200.1 GCA_022865685.1 Dehalococcoidia bacterium
TGCGGCGATGGCAGCGTTGAGGCCGCTGTCGTATTCGCCGGCGTGGCCGCCCGGGGGCACCGGCTCGCGGCTCGGGTCCTCGAAGCGGGCGATGAAGAACTGCGTGCTGTGCGCGCTCACGTGATGCAGGTTCAGGGTGTAACAGTTGTACTGGGAATAAGGCCCGTCCTGGCCGAATGGGGCGATGGAGACCATGACGAGACCCGGGTTCACGGCCGCCAGCGTATCGTAGTCCAGGCCGAGCTCGCGCATGCGCCCCGGCGCGTGGTCCTCGATGAGGACATCGACGTCTTTGGCCAGCTCCCGGAAGATGCGCTTGCCGGTCGCGGTCGTCGGGTCGAGGGTGATGCCGAGCTTGTTCGTGTTCAGGTAGAGGAAGAGGCCGCTCTTCTCAGGGTGCGGGTCGTCCCCGGCGAAGGGGCCGCGATGGCGCGCGCGGTCGCCGGCAAGCGGCTGCTCGATCTTGATGGACTCGGCTCCGAGGTCGGCGAGGAGCTTGCCGCAGTGCGGCCCGGCGACCATGTCGCAGTATTCGAGGACTTTGAGGCCCTGAAGCGCCCTGTTGGTCATTCTCTCTCCTGGGTTCCCTTATGCCCCTACCGCGTAAGTCGGGCGTCCCGCCCGACCGTTCGCCTCACCTTAGGCTGGCAAGATGCCCGCCCTACGCGGTATTGAATGCCATCGCTAACCTAATCTAGCACAGGTCCGATTTGAACAAAAACGGGACTTTCTCTCCGTCGACACGACGAACGGAGCGCACTTCGGTTTGACTTTATTCTCGGTCATCACCTACGGTTCGAGTGTCGAATGTAGCCCGCGATAGATATGGCATGCGAAAAACAGACGTTCATCCCCTTGACTACATCTTTCATCCGCGCTCGATCGCCGTCGTCGGCGTGTCCGGCAAGCCACGCGATTGGGGCGGCGGCAATATGTTCCTGTCCGCTCTGCAACAGTTCGGCTTCTCCGGGCCGCTCTATCCGGTCAACCCGAACGTCGAAGAGGTGCTAGGACTGCGCTGCCACCCCTCGCTGTCGGCAATTTCCGACACGGTAGACCACGTGATTTCGAGCATTCCCGCCACGGGCGTGCCGCTACTGATGGACGATGCCGCCGCCAAGGGCGTCCATTCGATCCACTTCTTCACCGCCGGCTTCCGCGAGACCGGCGAGCAGGACCGGATCGACCTGGAGTGTGAGGTGCAAGCGAGGGCGAAGGCGGCCGGCATCCGCGTGATCGGCCCCAACTGCATGGGCCTCTACTGCCCCGCTTCGGGCGTCAGCTTCGGCGGCGACTTCCCGAAGGAGCCGGGCAACGTCGCTTTCATCTCGCAGAGCGGCTTGAACAGCGAGGACCTGGTGCACAGCGCGACCCTGCGCGGCCTTCGCTTCAGCAAGGTGATCAGCTACGGCAACGCCACGGACCTCGACGAGAGCGACTTCTTCGAATACTGCACGGCCGATCCCGACACCGAGATCATCCTCGCTTACATCGAAGGCGTGAAGGACGGCAGGCGCTTCCAGCGCGCCCTCAGGGCCGCATCGGCGGTCAAGCCGGTTGTCATACTCAAGGGGGGCCTGACAGACGCCGGCGACCGGGCGGCGCGCTCCCACACGGGCAGCCTGGCCGGCTCGCCGCAGATATGGGAGGCGCTGTGCCGCCAGGTGGGCGCCGTCATCGTCGAGACGCTGGAAGAGCTGGTGGACATGGGGGTGACGTTCCGCTTCTTGAAGCCGTTGAAGGAACGCGGCGTCGCGATCATCGTCGTCGGTGGCGGCTCCAGCGTCCTGGCCGCGGACGCGGCTGAGCGCGTGGGCCTGAAGATTCCGCCGCTATCGGAGGACGTCCAGGCGCAGCTACGGCCTTTCACGCCGCTCGCCGGCACGAGCCTCCGCAACCCGCTCGATACCGTCGCCCTCGAAGACAAGGACGGACTCCACAAGACGGTCAAGATCGTCGGCGGCTCGCCCGACATCAGCAGCATCCTCATCCTGCCGCGGCTCGACTGGTGGCTCGACCGCGTCCCGGACGTCGACGCCATGGTGCGAGGAACGGTGGCGAAGATGAAAGAGGCCGCGGACGACAGCCCCGTGCCAGTGGCGCTGGCGCTGCGCGTGCCGGAGAACGCGCGCGTCATGGGGGCATTCGAGAGGTTCTACGAGTACAGCGCTGAGGCCGGCCTACCCGTCTTCCCAGACTTCGAGCGGGCGCTTGCCGCGATATCCAGGTTCGTGTGGTGGCAGGACGCACGGCAGGGCTGACCCCTAAGAGTTAGCCGAAGCCGCCTGCCCTCTTCTTCAGCCAGTCGTCTCCGGGCGGCAGCATGACGCCGCTGTGCTGCCGGCCGAGCCTGACGGCCCTCACAAACTGCTGAACCAGGTAGGGGTCGAACTGCGTTCCGGCCCTTTCGGCGACCTCGTTGAGCGCGGCCGCCGGGGCGCGGGCCTGCCGGTAAGGGGAGTTGAGGATCATTGCGGTGTAGGCGTCGGCGATTGCCATTATGCGGGCTGACAGAGGCGTTTGGTCGCCGTGCTTCCCTTTCAGATAGCCATCGCCGTCCCAGCGCTCGTGGTGGAAGAGCACCGTCTCCAGCACCAGATCATGCAGCCAGCGCGGCGAGGCTCGCAGGATGGCCCAATCACGCAGCAGGTCGAAGCCTATCGACACGTGGGAGCGCAGTATGAGCAACTCGGCGTCGTTCAGGGGGCCCTCCTTCGTCAGGAGATTGGGCGGGAGAGCGATCTTGCCGAGGTCATACACGTGGCCGGCGATCCAGAGCGCGCCGACTTCGTCGGAGGAGAGCTGCACACGCCGCGCGAGGGCGAGGGCATGCTGTGCGGCCAGTTGCGAGTGGAGGCCAGAGTAGCTGTCCCTGGTATCGAGGTCTAGCTGCCACTGTTCGATCAGCTCTCTAATGTGGTCGCGCGTGCGGCGGGGCCAGATTGCCGAAAGCGTCTCGATGACACGCGAGTCGTCGGATGCGTACTGGTCCGCCAGGTTGGCGTTAAGGCCGTAGTTGAACCTATACACGGGCACAGGTCCTCCAACGTTAGTAACGGCACAAGCTGTGATTCCCTTCAATAGCAGCCTGAATCTGCGGAGACGACTTTCCACGTTCCAGTCGAGCCGGTCTTGACCCGTCCCAGGGCGTCGGCGCACAATCATCACGCTGCCCCGTAAACCAAAACCGACGATAGCGCGAAGGAGGAAACCGCCATGGACGACGTTGCCGCTCTCGACGCCACTGCTCAGGCAGAGTTGGTCAGGCGAAAAGAGGTCAAGCCGATAGAGCTCGTGGAGAGCGCGATCGCGCGGATCGAGCGCGTTAATCCGGAGTTGAACGCCGTCATCACGCCGATGTTCGACCTGGCGCGAAAGGCCGCGTCCGGGTCCCTGCCCGACGGTCCTTTCACCGGTGTCCCGTTCGTCCTGAAAGACCTTCTGGCTACCTACGCGGGCGTCCGCATGACTTGGGGCTCGGCTTTCACGAAGGACTTCGTCCCGGACCACGACAGCGAACTCGTGGTGCGGCACAAGAAGGCCGGCCTGGTCATCGTCGGCAAGACGAATACGCCGGAGTTCGGCCTCCTGCCGACGACGGAGCCGCACGCCTTCGGGCCCACTCGCAACCCGTGGAACACGAATCACAGTAGCGGCGGCTCCAGCGGCGGCTCGGCGGCTGCTGTCGCTTCGGGCATGGTGCCGTTTGCCCACGGCAACGACGGCGGCGGCTCTATACGCATCCCCGCATCTTGCTGCGGCCTTTTCGGCCTGAAGCCGACGCGCGCCCGCAACCCGATGGGGCCGGACGTCGGCGACGCGATGAGCGGCCTGGTCGTCGAGCACGGCATGACGCACTCCGTCCGCGACAGCGCCGCTCTCCTCGACGCGACCTGCGGCCCCGACATCGGTGACCCGTACTGGGCGCCGCCGCGAGAGCGGCCGTACATTCAGGAAGTGGGCGCCGACCCGGGGAAGCTGCGGATAGCCTTTACCAGCAAGACGGCCGGCGGGACGCCCGTCCATCCCGATTGCATCGCCGCCGTGCAGGATGCCGCCAAGCTCTGCGCCGACCTTGGGCACTATGTCGAGGAGGCGGCGCCCACGCTCGGCAACGACATGCTCACGCAGGCCTTCATGGTCGTCTTCGCGGCCGGCGACATCGAGACGATGGACGCGCTGGCGCTGCTCACGGGTCGCCAGCCGACCGAAGCCGAAGTCGAGCCACTGACGTGGGCGATCGCTGGGCTGGCGCGTGGGGCAACCGCGCCCCAGTACCTGCTATCGGTCACGGTCCTCCAGCGCTTCTCGCGCGAGATCGCCCGCTTCTTCCTGGACTACGACATCCTGCTCACGCCGACGCTGGCGGAGCCGCCGCTGCCGCTGGGGACGCTGGAGTCGCCGCCGGACAATCCCCTCTTCGGCATCATTCGGGCGGCGCAGTACGTACCGTTCACGCCGTTCTGCAACATTACCGGTCAGCCAGCGATGTCGGTGCCGCTGTACTGGAACGCGGAAGGCCTACCGATCGGCAGTCACTTCATCGGGCGTTTCGGCGACGAGGCGACGCTATTCCGTCTGGCGGCGCAGCTCGAACAGGCGCGGCCGTGGGCGGGCCGCCGACCGCCGGTGTGGGCAGGCCAGGGCGAAAGCGCTCGCTAGCTGCGGGGCAACCTCGTTCGGCGATGGGCTATCGCCGTTCCGAAGAGCAGCAACGCGATTCCCACGATCTCAGTAGCCTCGCGGCTGGGAACCTGGCCGTAGCGGCCCGTCGTGCCGTCGCCCGTGTGTGGAAGTGCGATTACGGCTGTCGCGTTACCGGTCGCGGGCGGCAGCAAGGCTGTTTCGCCGCCTCCGCCGACGGTCGGCGACGGGACTTCCATCGGCTCGCCGCCAAGGACCGGCGGGCAGCCCCCCACCAGTCTCCGCAGATCTGCCCGTGTACCGTACAGCCGCCGCTCGCCGGCTACCGCCGCCTGCACGATCACCGCGTTGTCCACGTCGACGCAGGTCTGCGGCTCCGGCGAGCCGTAGGTTGTGTGAATCACCAGCGATTCTCCCGGCGCCAGCGACTCCTTGCCGAAGGAGGCAAGGTCCCAGCGGGCAAGCTTAACCGCCTCGTTCCGGCTTTCGGGAGGAGGCGCGGAGTCAACCAGAGTCGCATTGCCAAACCTGAGCGTGACGTCCAAGTCGCTGATCGTCCTCGACCCCCGGTTCGTTATCATCGTCTCGTAGAGAGCGGAACTCATGCCTTCGGCTGCCTGCTCGGTCAGTGGATGTGACTCCGCCAGCAGGTCCCCCCACGGCTCCGCCGAGCCGTACGTAGCCACCAGCCTCACGGGCACGAGCGGCGCCAGTAGCTCTCCGTCGGAGAAGGCGCCCATCTCGTACTGGAATGTCCCTTCGGACATCTTGAACAGCACTTGCGCCACAATCTCCACCGTCTGGCCGGGCCCGATATCGTCCGGCGCATAAGAAGTATCTTCCGGATTCACGAACCCGTACTGGCCGTCATGCGTTCCCCATACGACGTAGTAGGCTGGGACTGCTCCGTCGTAGCGAGAGACGCTCGTGTAGACGCCGGGAATCGTGCTTTCACCGTGATTCGTGAGGTGCTGCACACAGTCGACTACCACCCACTCATCGGGGCGGAAGGTCGTTGGGTTGCATGTCTCCTCGTACGTCAGGGAGGTCGACGTTACGGGCATGGCAGTCGGCGTCGCTGCGGGCGGCTCCGCCCCGACCGGTTGCCCCCGCGCCGCAAACGCACCTCCGAGACAATCAGCGATCGCTATTCCCGCGGCAATGAAACGCATGGCCCACCCCCTTGAGGAACTCCAGTCGAACCGTTCTTCTCGCAGATGAAAACGCTTGAGACAGAGATTAGTTAACGACAGAGAGAGGCCATTCCCAAGACGCCGGCCGCGCGTTGACGCCTCGAAGGGACCCCCTCTAGAATGACGGCGTAGACATTCCGGCTCGGCGAGACGTTACTTGAGGCTAGCGACATGAAGAGAACGCGTATTTGTGAGCTTCTCGGGGTAGAGTATCCCATCATCCAGGGCGGCATGGCCTGGGTGTCGAACGGCGAGCTGGCGGCGGCAGTCTCCGAGGCGGGCGGGCTGGGCACCATCGGGCGCACGGCGGGCTGGGACGGCCAGGGCGACTGGGCGGACAACCTGCGAAAGCAGATCCGCATCGCCAGGGAGCGGACGAACAAGCCCTTCTCCGTAAACGTCGTCGTCCTCGACCCCCGCTCGCGCGACATCGCCGAGCTCCTCGTCGAGGAGAAGGTGCCCATCGTGACAACGGCGGCCGGCAACCCGGCGATGCTGACGCCATATCTCAAGGAACACGGATTGAAGGTGATGCACGTCGTCGCGTCCTGCCGCCATGCGCGCGGCGCAGAGAAAGCGGGCGTCGACGCCGTGGTCGCGGAGGGCTACGAGGCGGGCGGTCACAACGGCGTCGACGAGCTGCCGACCTTCGTGCTGGTGCCGCAGGTGGTCGACGCCGTCGGAGTGCCGGTCGTGGCGGCGGGCGGAATTGCCGACGCACGCGGCTTCGTGGCGGCGATGGCGCTCGGCGCGGAGGGCGTGCAGATCGGCACGCGCTTCATCGCGACGGCCGAGTGCTGCGCCCATCCGGCGTTCAAGCAGGCCGTCCTCGACGCGCTGGACACGAGCACGGTGATCACCGGCCGCACGATAGGCCCGACGCGCGGCATCAAGAACGCCTTCACCGAGAAGCTGACGGAGATGGAGTACTCCGGCCTGTCGCCGGAGAAGCTGGAGGAGTTCATCGGCATGGGACGCTCTCCCGCCGGCCAGCTCAAGGGTGACCTGGAGGGGGGCGAGCTGTATTGCGGCGCCATCGCCGGGATGGTGCGGGACATCGTGAGCGCGGGCGACGTGGTGCGAGGCATCGTCGAGGGCGCCGGCGCTGTCCTCAGGAGTCTCGAATAGTAGAGGCAAGCTCGATTTCTCGCAAAGACAGGATGAGGGCCGCCCCTGTGGACGGCCCTCATAGCGTGGGGAACCGGGTTGCGGCTAGCGCTGCGTTTGCACCTTTCGGGAGGCGAAGAACAGCACCCAGGCGAGAGCCATGGCGCCGAGGCTGATGCCGGCCAGCAGGACCACGCCTCCACCAACGTCGTTCATGATGCCTCCGTTATCGCCGGCCTTAGGCAGGTCGTCGGGCTGAGGGCCAACTGTCGGCGACGGGGTCGGCGGAGTGTCCGTCGGGGCAGTCGTCGGCTCGTCGGTGGGGGTAGCGGTCGGCTCATCGGTCGGCGTGGCCGTCGGCTCATCGGTCGGCGTGGCCGTCGGGTCGACGACTATGGACTCATCCTCATCATCTGCGTCGTCGGCGGCGCTGTCATCGAAGCCGCAGGTGTCAGTAAGAATGCAGGGGTCGATCGGTAGCAGGTGGTCGCAGGTGCCGGTCATCTCGCAGAGCGGCGGCAGGTCGAGCTCAGGTCCGGGGTCGACCGGCGGGTCGAACGGGATGTGCGGGATGACCTCATCCTCGAAGGGCGGGGGAGGGCCTGCCAGGGCGGAGCCGGCGTTCAGGGCGAAGAAGGCTGCGCCTGCCAGGGCGATGAGACCGGTGACTTTGATTAGGCTTTTCATTTTGGTTTCTCCTTTCATCTTTCTTTCTTGCTGTCACCGGTATGACAGGCGGCGCGGGGAATTCTTACAAAGGTCTGGGCGCATTGCGGAGGACTTTCGGATTTGTCCCAGGGGGAGTCCGTCCCAGCGGCGGCCGAGAGTCGAACGCCAAGAGTGGAACAGGGTGGTGAGAAGGTCGGCAGGCAGAGCTCTCCATCCCGGCCCGCAATGGGCACGCCGAGACTGGAAAGTCCCGGCTACGGGATCATGTTCCAGTGGTAGCAGAGCGTCAAAGGCTAGATAGCTTTGACGAAGCTATCTAGCGCTCAGGGTCAGAAGAGGGGCGGAATGGTCGGGCCGGGCGTGCGCGTGGGGCGCGGGGTGTCTGTGGGGAACCGCGTCCTGGTCGGCTCAGGCGTCAGCGTGGGCCGAGGCCTCTCGGTCGGCTGGACCGATGGACCCGTGGTCGGCCTTCTTGTCGGCGTCGTTGCGACGGGCATCGGCGTTGCCGACGCGGCTGCTTGTGCTGCCGTCGCCACAGGCGAGGGCGTCGTCGTGGCCGTTTTGACGACCGTCGCCGACGGCTTCTTTGTGGGGATGCGCGTAGAGGTGGCGCGCCTCGTCGCCGTCGCGGTACTTTCGGCCGGAGAGACAGTATTGTTGCCGGGAAGCGAAACCGACGACATCACGAGGAACAGCGGCACGAGCCCGACAACCAGCACGGCGCCCAGCACCAACGCGAAGCGCCGCCCGCCCCACGGCGATGCCGACAAGCCGCCCTCGCGGATGTCGCCGCCCCGGCCCGCGGGCTCGGCCCCCGCGGTCTTCGGCCCGACGCGGGTTCCGTACGACGGCGGGCCGACCTGCGCCCACTGCGTCGATAGGTCGTCCCAGATGCGCTCGCGCAGGCCCGCCGGCGCCGGCACGGCCGCGAACGCGCCGAACACAGCCAGCGGCGCCATGAGGGTGCGCCGGGTCTCGGTGCAGATGTCGCACTTGCGGACGTGGCGCTCCACGGTCTTGCGCATCTCCATTGTGACCGGCGGGAGGGCGAACGGCGCGACGATGACCCGGAGCACGTCGCACTTCTTGCTGCCGCGTCGCATCAGGAGATAGACGCCGATCGCCTCTTCCAGCGACCGCTTCATGCGGTTCAGCATCGTGTAGGCGTTGCCCTTACTCACGCCCAGCACCTCCGCGATCTCGGCGCTCTCCAGCCCCTGACGCGCGTGCAGGTCGAGCACGGCGTAGGTGCGCTTGTCGAGGCTGGAGGCCGCCTCCCAGACCAGGCGCGCCGTCTCCTGCATCTCCGCGGCCTGCTCCGGGTTCGCCAGCCGGTCGGTGTCTACCTGGCACAGAAGGGGATCGCTCTCGTCGTCGCCGTCCGACGCCGGCGGCATGACGAAGCGCTTCTGTCGCTCCAGGCGGTTCAGGGCCTGATGATGGGCTATGGAGAAGAGCCAGCTCTTGAAGGCGGCCGGGTTGGCCAGCGAGCCGAGGCTCTCCATCGCGCGCAGGAACGTCTCCTGGGTGACGTCCGCCGCTTCCTCGCTGTTGCGCATGGTGCGATGGAGGAAGTCGTAGACCGCGGGGAAGTAGCGATTGTACAGATCGCCGAATGCCTCGCTCTCTCCGCGGAGGGAACGGGCCACCAACGCGCCGTCGCTGGATGTTGGTGATGGCATCATAGCGGTTTTCAGCGCCGATCCGGGTGTCGAGCAAGTCTACCATTCATCGGCCTTCCTCTGCTAGTGAGACAATCTCGGAGGCAAATTCTTACACCGTCTTGACGAGCCCGCCTCCTTCTACGGCCGAGACTGGAAAGTCTCGGCTACGTTTGGACGACTCGCGGTGCTTGACTGGAGGCGCGCACAATCCTAGCATTCGGGCAACCGGTCGTGTCCCTTACGTCAGTCGCAAGGAGGTGCGCCGTGCTGAAGGTCCGCCAGAGTCTTCTTCTCCTGCTTCTCGTCGGCATCGTGGCAATCGCTTCGCAAGCGGCCGTGAGCGCCGCGCCGTCGGGCTGGACGACGCTCGACGTCGACGGCGTCAAAGCCCGCATCTACCGTGATGAGTGGGGAATCCCGCACATCTTCGCGCCATCGAACCGCGCCCTCTTCGAGGCGTACGGCTATACCGTCGCCGAAGACAGGCTCTTCCAGTTGGAGATCCACCGCCGGGCGGCGCGCGGGACGCTGGCGGAGGTGTTCGGGCCCAGCTTCGTCGAGGCGGACGAGGTCGCGAGGCGCGACGGCTATACCGACGCCGAGCTCGACGCTCAGATCGCGAGCGCCAGCGCGGAGGACCAAGAGATCTTCACGGCCTACGCCGAAGGCATCAACCGCTATGTCCGTGATGTCGTCCGTCCGGACCTCGACACCAAGCTCCCCTATGAGTTCAAGGTGCTCGGATTCATTCCCGAGCCCTGGACGGGACGCGACTCCGCCGCATTCGGCTCCTTCATGGTGAGACGATTCGGCGAGATCGGCGGCGCGGAGCTGGAGAACCAGGCGCTCCTCGACGGCCTGGTCGCCGCGCACGGCCTCAGCGAGGGCCAGGCGATCTTCAACGACCTGACATGGGTCAACGACGCCGATTCGCCGGTCACGATATCGCCGTCCGGCGCGCCGCAGACACTCGGCGCTGCGTCGATGTCCGCCGCGCAGGCACAGACCGCCGCCTGGGGCACCAGCGCGGACACCAGCGCGCCGCGGCTCGACGAAGCGAGGCGGTTGTGGGCGTCGCTGGGCGTTCCGGTGAAGCTCGGCAGCTACGCCTGGGCGGTCCGGCCTGCGAAGAGCGCGAACGGCGCCGCGATGCTCTACGGCGGGCCGCAGATGGGCTTCGACACGCCTCCGGTCATCCACGAGGTGCAACTCAAGGGCGGCAACGGTTTCGACGTGATGGGGATGGCGTTCGCCGGCGTGCCACCGGTCCTGATCGGTCGGAACGCGGATATCGCCTGGACGTCGACGACGGCGACCGGCGACAACGTCGACACGTACGCCGAGACGCTGTGCGGGCCGACGTCGTACATGTTCAACGGCGTCTGCACGCCCATGCAGGTGCGCGAGGAGACGATAGACGTCCGTAACACTCTCCCGGGCGTCCCCCTGGGCACCGTGCCCCGAAAGCTGACTGTGATGCGCACCGTCCACGGGCCGGTCATCGGCATGGACACAGCGAAGGGCGTGGCGTTCAGCCAGAAGCGCGCCCACTGGATGAAGGAGTACGCAGCGATTCATCCCTTCCTCCAATTCGACCGCGCTCACAGCGTCGCCCAGTTCGAGGCGGCGGCGAGGCTCATCGTCACCTCGCACAACTTCCTCTATGCGGACAGGGCGGGGAACATCGCCTACTGGCAGGCGGGCCAGGTGCCGGTGCGACCCGCCGGCTTCGACCCGCGTCTGCCGCTGCCGGGCACCGGCGAGGCGGAATGGCCGGGCGGCATCATCCCCATGCCGGTGTCCATCAACCCGGCGGAGGGCTGGCTGGCGAACTGGAACAACAAACCGGCAGTCTGGTACAACAACTCGGACAGCGCCTGGTTCGGGAAGCAGAACCGCGTCCTGGAGATACAGCAGCGCCTCTCGGGGCCGCAACTGATCTCGCTGCAAGCCATGTTCGACATCCCGAAGGACATCGCCCGCGTGAAGGAACTGGGGCGCGACTCGCGATACGTGCGGCCATACCTCCTCGGCGCGCTCGCGGTGATGCCGTCGTCGCACCCGCTGGTCGCGCAGGCGAAGTCGCTGCTGGAGACATGGGACCAGAACGCCGTCGACGATGCCCTCACGAGCACGCAGTTCGACGTCGCTTACACCATCTACTGGGTCTGGAAGGACAAGCTGATCCACAACGTCTTCGACGACGAGCTGGGAGCGCACGTCAGCTCGTTTGTGGAGCAGGACGACAGCGGGGCAGTTCTGGTCGACGCGAACGTGCTCATACATACGCTCGATGGCGCGGCATCGAAGGTGCCGTCGCACGTCGACTACTTCAACGGCGCCGACCGGAGCACGGTGATAGTGCGCAGCCTGGAGGAGGCACTCGATTCTCTCGCGTATCTTTTCGGGACGACCGACATGTCGCAATGGCTCGTGCCGCGAGGGGAGACCGTTTTCACGCCGCCGCTCGGGCCCGAGGTAGGGCGAATTCCGCTTTCGAACCGGTCGACGTACGCGCAGGTGATCGTCCTCGACGCCGCGGCCGTCACAGGCTACAACATCATCCCGCTGGGGCAAAGCGGCTTCATCTCACCCAGCGGCGAGCTCGACCCGCACTTCCGCGACCAGCTCGAGCTGTACCGCAACTTCGAGTACAAGCAGATGCATTTCTATAAGAACGCGCGCCTGGAGGAGTAGGCCGGAAAGGCATACCGTCGAAAGACACGCTCCCGCCGGTCGAAGGGTCCACGACCCCTCAGCCGGCGGGAGTCACATTCGAATCCCGCGGTCACGGCGTCAAACAGGTGCAGGTCAACAGCCGGGCGCCAACCCCTCGAATACCGCCACGTGATAGATCCGCCCGTCCGCGGCTGTTGCCGCTCCCGTTCCCATACGCGTGAAGCAGCGATTGGTGATGACGCCGAAGTGCCCGGGACTATCGCGCCACATGCGGATGGTCGTCCGGACCGTCTCCTTCTGGGGATAGGTGTTCCAGGCGATCACCTCGCCGGCCCAGGCCATCGAGACACCGTTCTTGTTAAAGAGACAGCGATAGTCGCAGCCGTCGGGCGGCGCGTGGCCGAAGTAGCTCTTCGCCGCCATGTCCTCCGCCCTGTATCGCGCGACCTGCGATAGGCTCGGGTCCATCGTCAGAGGCGGGAGGCTGTTATCCGCCCGCATCTGGTTGAGACCCAGCGCCAGGTTCATCTCCATCGCCTGCTGCGCCGTGCAGCCGGCGGCGGTCAACAGGAACACGCCGAGCAGGACGCTCGCTGCCGCAAGAGGCAAGAAACGGTATCTTCCTGCCCTGATGCTCACTGTTTGTCGAATCATAGAGCTCATCATGATCCGCCCCTCCACAACTGGAGCCGATCTCTGTCTCCGGATAGATCATCGACACAAACGGGATAATGAGAACGCCGCATCGCATACGCCACTTGCCGCCCACGCCGTCCGGGGATTGACGGCGCAGGCGTACCCAGCCTAGCATTCGCCCTGCAACCGCCGGACGCGGGCAATCGACCGGGGAGGAGCATCATCATGCAAGTCGCGGGGAAGACAGCTATCGTTACCGGGTCCGCCGTAGGCGTCGGGCGGGCGACGGCCCTGGGGCTGGCCAGGCGCGGCGCCAACGTAGTCGTCAACTACTCGCGCTCGGAGGCGGAAGCGCGCGAGACGCTGGCCGACGTCGAGGCGCTGGGCGCGAAGGCGCTGCTGGTGCGCGCGGACGTCTCGCGGGACGAGGAGGTGCGGGCGATGGTCGCTCAGACGGTCGAACGATTCGGCGGCGTCGACGTGCTCGTCAACAACGCGGGGATACCCACTTCGTCGACTTCCGTGACCTGGAGGGCATGACGGAGGAGATGTGGGACCGCATCATCGCCGTCAATGTGAAGGGGCTGTTCTTCTGCTCGCGCGCCGTCGTGCCGGAGATGCAGCGACGCGGCGCCGGCTGCATCGTGAACATAGCGTCGACGGCGGGCATCCGCGGCGTGGGCAGCTCCATCGCCTACTGCGCTTCGAAGGCGGCGGTCATCAACATGACGATGTCGTTCTCTCAGGCGTTCGCGCCGGAGATACGCGTCAACTGCGTCGCGCCGGGGTTCATCGACACGCGCTGGCACCTGGCGCGCAAGGGCGTCGGCGACTACGAATCGTACCGCGACGCGGTCGCCCGCCTGACGCCGCTGAAGCGCGTTTGCCGCCCGGAGGACGTGGCACAGGCCGTGCTGAGCTTCATCGACAGCGCCGACATGGCGACGGGCCAGACGTTGGTGGTAGACGGCGGCATGACGACGCACCTGTGAGCTTCGTGGCGGCGTTCCCCGGAAGCGCGTACGGTCGGTTGACCAATGCGCCGGCAATGTTTTACTTGCGGCAACCAGTACCCCGCATGTAATAGTCCCCCGCCGAACCGCACTGCTTGTCACGGGAACCGTCGTCGCCAA
>JALHUB010000201.1 GCA_022865685.1 Dehalococcoidia bacterium
CATCGTAGGGCTTGTTGGCTAAATCGTCGTAGTTCTTGTCTCACAGGAACGGCTTCAAGTCGCCTGTACCTCGCATAACTCGAAAGCCTGGCTCCTTCCATAGGTCATCCAGTGAGATGGGCACCATCTTGTTAGGATCCTCGTTTATCTGATCTTCGATCTCCTCAAGGAAGCGGTCTCTTACCAGTGCTTTGGCCGAGCATAGAACAACCATTTTCTCGGCTCCTCGCCGCTCAATGACTATTTCGTGTCCGGTGCGCTTACCGATGGTCTTGTCCTTCTCATATAGCCAGCAGTCGACGCCCTTCCCCTTGAGGTCTTCGCGCAGCTTCTCGGCGAATTTCAGGTCCGGCTGGCCGTAGGAGATGAAGCACGAGTAGTACTCGATCTCCGAGATGATTTTGGGCAGGGCGTCCAACAACTCCTCGGGCACGCCCGCGCCACGGAAGAAGGCCCTCAGCTCCGGCGTGAGCCTGTTGCCTGCCCCGCGGAACGACGCTATCAGCGTATCGACGCCCACACTGCTGGGTGCCTCATTGACAACGGTTCCCAGCCCAGCGGTCTCCGCTAGATAGACGTTGGCAAGGATGGTGAATCCAACGTGGGCCTGCGACAGGTCAGCGCCGCTGAGGCCGGCCATGGTGAGATTGGCCAGCTCGAAGTGAGCACTGTTGAGGTCGGCTCCTTTGAGATTGGCCGTGTACAGGTTAGCAGCGAGAAAGAACCCCCCTGTCAGATTGGCTCGGCCAAGGTTGGCCCTCTCCAGGTCTGCCTCTCTGAGGTTAGCACCGCTGAGGTCCGCCCCCTGTAAGTCGGTCTTGCTCAGGTCGGCCCCGCTGAGGTCAAGACGCTCGTCGGGGTGTGCCGCTCTCCACTCGGCAATCGCCTTTGCGCCCTTGCGCACCAGCACCACATGTTCGGGGTTCGCCATCGCACCTCCTACTGGCAGCGGTTGGCCGCCATGCAGGGATTATAGCGCGAACGCGAACGTTTTGCGAGAGTGAGAGTGCCGGTCGGCGCTAGGTAATACCTATGACCCGCTTCGCCAGGCCGATCTTGCCTTCGATGTCGCCCTGGCGGCCAATCATGATCCGCTGCGCCGCCGGCGGGCCCGCGCCGTGCATCGACTCGATGAGGTAGGCGACGGCGCCGGCGCCCGAGACCAGGTTCTCGATGAAGCGCATCACCTTGATCCGGTCCGTCACGTCGAAGTCGCTCGACGCCGCCAGGTACTTGCGCATGTACGGCCCCGTCGTCTCGTCGGAGAGGTCCGCGGCGGAGGGCATCGTGCCCAGCAGGCCGCCGGCGATGTCGATGGCGTTGCGCGCCAGCTCGAAGGGGAAGCGCGTGACGTTGAGCTTGCAGACGTTGGCCAGCAGCATGTCGATCTCGTAGTTGCCGGCTTCTGTCGGGTGCCCCAGCGCGGAGCAGGCGATGCCGGCGGAGAACATCGTCTCGTTGAGGTGGATCATCTCGACGAGCTTCTCGCGGATGTGCCCGGCGTTCTCGGCGCCGTTCATGCGGGCGATGAGCGCCGTAGCGCCGATAAGCACGTCGCCGACGCCCACCTTGCAGCCGCCGTAGCTCTGCCGGTGGTAGCCCGCGAAGCGCTCCACCAGCTTGCCCGACTGGTCGACCTCACCGTCCATGAAGATGCGCTCTTGCGGCACGAAGACGTCCTCGAAGACCGTCATGACCTCCTGCCCACCGAAACGCACGTTGCCGACATCGAGGTTGAACCGCTCGAGCTTACGAGTGTCGCTGGCCTGCCGCCCGTAGATGTAGCGGATGCCCGGCGTGTTCGTCGGCACGGCGAAGCAGATCGCCCAGTCCTC
>JALHUB010000202.1 GCA_022865685.1 Dehalococcoidia bacterium
GTCGAGCGTATCATCTCCGTCAACGCCGCCGGCAGCCTGCGCGAGGAGATAGCGCCGCGGGACCTCGTGCTGCCCGACCAGCTCATCGACCGCACGACCGCCCGGCAGAGCACCTTCTTCGGCGAAGGCCTGGTCGCGCACATTTCTTTCGGTGACCCCTTCTGCCCGGAGCTGAGCCGCGACCTCCTCGAAGGAGCGCGACAGACCGGCGCGATCGTCCACGACGGCGGCACGACCGTGGTAATTGAAGGGCCGGCATTCTCGACGAAGGCGGAGTCGCGGCTATATCGCTCGTGGGGCGCTGACCTCGTCGGCATGACGATGCTGCCGGAGGCAAAGCTCGCGCGCGAGGCCGGCATATGCTACGCCGCGCTCGCCTGCGTGACCGACTACGACGTCTGGCGGGATCCCGACGCCGGGGTAACCGCGCAGATGATCCTGGACAACCTGGTGCTGACGGTGGGGAACGCGCGTCGTGCGATCGCTCGCACAATCGAAAACGTCCCTTCTCAGCGTGGCTGCCAGTGCGCCTTCGCGCTGGGCGACGCAATCGTCACGTCGATTCCGTTGGTGCCTACGGCTACGCTGGAGAAACTGGGGCCCATAATAGGCGACTACGTTGCCGGGGCGGAGGCCGGCGATGGCAGCGAGTAAGACGATCAAGGCGGAACGCGTCTGCGATGCCTACCTCGTGCAGCGACTGCGCGAGCCGGATGAGATACGCTGCCTGCTGGAACCCCACCGGCGGTATGCCGCCTACGGGTTGGCGCAACTGGAGCCGTCGCTGCTCAAGCAGTCGCAGTGGTGGCTGGCAGAAGGCGATGGCGGCCACGCGCTCCTGATGCACTCCCACGGAGGCCTCGGACACGCGCTCCTGACCCTCGGCGACGAGATCGGCCTCTACGTGCTCTTGAGCCTGCACCCGGGGCCAGCCTACTCCTTCGCCACCATAGAGCTGGAGCACCTGCCGGTAATGCGCCGGTTTTTCACCTTCACGCAGACACAGCCCGTGCAGCGCATGGTTGTCGACCGGCGCATCTTTGCACCCGCGCCGTCGCTTCAGGGCGATGCCGGCTTGGAGCTGCGACGTCTGTCCGCCGACGATACGCCGGACGTGAACCGGCTCAACGCAAGCGAAGGCGCGGGCATCAGCTATCGTGGCTCCCAGATCCGCGACGGCATCTATTTCGGCATCTTCAGTGACGGCCTGCTGGTCGCGATGGCCGGCACGCACGGCATCTCCGAGAGCGACAGGATAGCGGTACTGGGAAACGTCTTCACCCATCCCAGGCACCGGAACAGCCACTTCGCCCTTCAGACGACCAGCGCCGTGACGAGCGCGCTGCTCGAGACCTGCGACGAGGTCGTCCTGACCGTCGACCCGCGCAACGAGCCGGCCGTGAAGGCCTACGTGCGCCTCGGGTACCGGGAAGACTTCCGTTTGATCGAAACGGCCGTAACGCGGCGGGAGTCGCTGGGGGTAATGAGCCTGGCGCGACGCCTCATCGCGCGCTGGCGAGGGCGTAGCTACGGCCGCGAACTGGTCTATTCGCCCGCCAGACGCGGGTAGTACTAGCGAAGGAGCAGTCAGGGAATGAACGGACCTCCAGAGATACCCTATGACGTCAAGGACCTGAGCCTCGCCGAAGAGGGCGTCAGACGCATCGAGTGGGCGGCGCGCGAGATGCCGGTAATCGGCCTCATCCGCAGGCGCTTCGCCAAGGACAAGCCGCTGCAAAACCTCCGGCTCTCCGCCTGTCTCCACGTCACGACAGAGACGGCAAACCTGATGCTGGCGCTCAAAGACGGCGGCGCCAAACTCGCGCTCTGCGCCAGCAACCCGCTGAGCACGCAGGACGACGTGGCGGCGGCGCTCGTCGCTGAGTACGGCATCCCGACCTTCGCGAAGAAGGGCGAGGACGACCAGACGTACTACCGTCACATCCACCAGGCGCTGGAGCACATCCCGCAGATGTCGATGGATGACGGCGCCGACCTGGTGGCGACGATCCACCGTGAGCGGCGCGACCTCATCCCGAACGTCATCGGCGGGACGGAGGAGACGACGACGGGCGTCATTCGCCTGCAGAGCATGGCCCGCGACGGCGCCCTCGCCTACCCGATCATCGCCGTCAACGAGGCTGACACGAAGCACCTCTTCGACAATCGCTACGGCACCGGACAAAGCACCATCGACGGCATAACCCGCGCCACGAACATTCTCTGGGCGGGCAAGAACGTTGTCGTCTGCGGCTACGGCTGGTGCGGACGCGGCGTCGCGATGCGAGCGCGAGGCATGGGCGCGCAGGTCATTGTCACGGAGGTGAAGCCGGTGCGGGCCCTGGAAGCGGTGATGGACGGCCTTCGCGTGATGACCCTCGCCGAGGCCGCGCCCATCGGCGACATCTTCGTCACGCTCACCGGCGATATCAACGTCATCGATCGCCATCACCTTGAGGCGATGAAGGACGGCGCGATCATCGCCAACTCCGGCCACTTCGACGTCGAGATCAACATCAAGGCGCTGGAGCAGCTTGCCGAGGGACGCCGCCAGATTCGCCCCTTCGTCGAGGAGTTCCGATTGGCGGACGGACGGCGTCTCTTCCTGCTGGGCGAAGGCCGCCTCATCAACCTGGCGGCGGCGGAAGGCCACCCTGCGAGCGTCATGGACATGAGCTTCGCCAATCAGGCGCTGTGCGCCGAGTACCTTGCGCTTCAAGAGAAGAGGCTGCCGCTCGGCGTGCACATGGTGCCCGAGGAGATCGACCGCGACATCGCGCGGCTGAAGCTGGCGTCGATGGGGATAAGCATCGACACGCTGACGCCGGAACAGGAAGCATACCTGGCAAGCTGGGAATCAGGGACGTGACTCCGTCCGGACCCGTTCGAGAGAGGAGCGATAGATGTCTACGAGCTTTGTGAAGTCGCCGTCGCTGATGCTGACTTCGGAGTCGGTCACGGAGGGCCACCCGGACAAGTTGTGCGACCAGATATCGGACGCGGTGCTGGACGCGATCCTGCGGGACGACCCGCACGCCCGTGTCGCCTGTGAGTCGGCGGCGACGACGGGATTCGTCATCGTCATAGGGGAGATCACGACGAGCACGTACGTCGACATTCCCGCGATCGTGCGGGACACCGTGAAGCTCGTTGGCTACACGCACGCGAAGTACGGCTTCGACTACGAGACGTGCGGCGTGCTGGTGTCGATCAAGGAGCAGTCGAAGGACATCGCGCAGGGCGTCGACCGCTCGCTGGAGCTGCGCGAGGGCATGAGCCGCGAGGCGGAGCTGGAGCGCGGCGCCGGCGACCAGGGGATGATGGTCGGCTTCGCCTGCGTGGAGACGCCGGAGCTGATGCCGCTGCCGATAGCGCTGGCGCATCGCCTGTGCCGCCGCCTTGCCGAGGTGCGCAAGGACGGCACGCTCCACTACCTTCGACCGGACGGGAAGTCGCAGGTGACGGTGGAGTACGCGTACGGCGTGCCCAAGCGCATCGAGGCGGTGGTGATAGCGGCGCAGCACGACGCGGTGGTGAAGCAGGAGCGCCTGCACGGCGACGTGATGGAGGAGGTCATCCGCAAGGTGCTGCCGGCGGAGCTTCTCGACGGCAACACGAAGTACTTCATCAACGCGACGGGACGGTTCGAGATCGGCGGGCCGATGGGAGACGCGGGCCTGACCGGCCGCAAGGTCATCGTCGATACGTACGGCGGGATTGCGCGGCACGGCGGCGGCTGCTTCTCGGGGAAGGACCCGACGAAGGTGGATCGCTCCGGCGCCTATGCGGCGAGGTACGTCGCGAAGAACCTGGTCGCGGCAGGGCTGGCGGACAGGCTGGAGCTGCACGTGTCGTACGCCATTGGGGTGTCGCACCCGACGTCGCTGTCGGTGGAGGCGTTCGGGACGAACCGGGTGCCGGAGAGCGAGATGATGGAGCTGGTGCGGGAGCACTTCGACCTGCGGCCGGAGGCGATCATCCGCGGTCTGGGGCTGCGGCGTCCGATCTACCTGCCGACGGCGTGCTACGGGCACTTCGGGCGGGAGGACATCGACGCGCCGTGGGAGAAGACGGACAAGGCGGAGGAGCTGCGCAAGGAGGCGGGCCTGACGGCGGCGGAGGTGGAGGCGGAGCGGGCGGCCCAGCGCGTCCACGCGCGCTGAGGTTTGATCGTTTTTGAAAAACCGCTGCTTTGTGAACCTACTTGAGGCGTTTCTGTTTGATTGAGCGTCGCTGGATGCGGCGGGCCATTTCGTTGGAGGCGTCCTGGAGGGTGCGGTCACCGCGGAGGCCCTGTCGGTGGACCCTGAGCAGGATGCCTCGGACGGAGCTGTTAAGGAGAGCCTCGGTGAGGGCGAGTAGCTGCTTGGAGCGTCGCCCGGTCTTGAGGGCGTTGAGGTTGCCGATAGGGGCTCCTGCTCCGGGTCGTCTTCCTCCTCGTGGCATGGCAGGTTGATCGTAGCCGGAAGGCGGGGTATCTCCAAGAAGAAAGTGGCACCGAATAGAGGTGCGAGGGAAGCCCCAGGGAGTGTAGGCCATGACCGTTGACTTAGGCGCGATCCAGCGGCTTGTAGCGAAGTGCGAATCGCTGCCAGCGCGTGGGTGGCAGGGCTACAACGAGTCCAACACGCGCAAGGACTTTATCGAGCCGCTATTCGAGGCGTTGGGATGGGATGTACGAAACAAGGAGGAGGTTGACGGGGAAAAGTTCGTCCGCCCCGGCTTTGCTGACTACGCCTTCATACGGCATGGGATGGTGCGGTTCTATTTGGAGAGTAAGAAGCTCGAGGAGGACCTGGACCAGGAAGAGTTCGTGCGACAGGTCATCACCTACGCGTACAGCAGGGGAGTCTCCTGGGCTGTACTCTGCAACTTCAGCAGGCTCGTTGTGTTCGACGCGCAAGAGGAGATGGGTGGGGCAAGGCCGCTCTATGTGCTCAACCTTGGCTGCGGAGACTACGTTTCCCGACCGGAGCTGCTTTCGCTTCTGACGCCGGAGTCGATTCTGGAGGGTCGCCTGACCGAGCACGCGGTAAGCATCGGGGTGCGGCGGCGACCGATACCGATTGAGAAGCGGCTGTACGCGGCCATGCGGCAGTGGCGAGAAGACTTGTTCAATGACATGAGCCGAGCTCTCGGATGGAAGAAACAAGAGGAGCTGCGGCAAGGTGACGAGGCTATTCAGAGGTTGCTGGATCGCCTGATATTCCTGCGAAACTGCGAGGACAGAGGTATCGGTGAGCCGGGACTGCGAGCGTTGCGGAATCGGATACGAGCGCGGGACAGGGGGGCTAGGGTCGCAGAGTCCCTTGGCCACCTGTTTAGCCGTGCCGCCGCCACTTATTACAGCGAGCTATTCGAGACGAACGCACTTATCGACCTGTTCTTGCTGCGGCTGGGCACAAACGTGGACGAGACGTTGGAGCGGGTGATTGAGGGGATGTACGCCGTTCCGAAGAGCTACGCGGCATATGACTTCTCGCTAATAGATGCCGACGTGCTGGGGCAGGTATACGAGCAGTACCTCGGCCATGTGGCGCAGCAGGTGCGCAAGCTGGCAGCGCAAGCGCCGCTGCCCGGGATGCCCGCGCCGGACATATCAGTGGAGGAGAAACGACAGCGGCGGAAGGAGCACGGCATCTACTACACGCCCACCTGGGTTGTGGACTATATCGTGGGGCAGACAGTAGGCAGCTTTCTGACGGAGCACGCTGACGACGCGGATACGATCGCCAATGTAAAGATTCTCGACCCGGCGTGCGGCTCCTGCTCTTTCCTGATCCGCGCTTACGAGGCCTTGCTGGAACACCACGCCGGGCAGATGGGCGGCGAGGTAGGACACCTGGACCGGCAGACGCGGGAGTGGATTCTGAGGCACAACATCTTCGGGGTGGACGTAGACCCGCAGGCGGTGGAGATAGCAAGGCTGAACCTGCTGATGCGGATGGTGCGGGAGGAGGAAGCGCTGCCGCCCCTGCGAGACAAGATCCGGTTGGGGAATTCGCTGATTTCCGGCGGCGAGGATGAGCTGCAGCGGTATTTCGGGAGGGGATGGCGGGAAAAGCAGCCCTTCGCATGGGAGAAGGAGTTTCGGGGAATCGCGGAGGACGGCGGGTTTGACGTGGTCATAGGAAACCCGCCGTACGTGCGCATCCAGACGATGCCGCGGGAAGAGGCAGAGTACTACCGCGACCACTACGAATCAGCGCATGGCGCCTTTGATCTTTACGTCTTGTTTGTGGAGCAGGGGTTGAAGCTGCTTAAGGATGGGGGCCTTCTCGGATTCATCACCTCAGGCAAGTTTCTGAAATCTGAATATGGGAAGAGCACGCGCACGCTGCTTTACGAGAAGTGCTGCGTCCGAAGTATCGTAGATCTATCGGATCACGCGGACGTTTTTGGAGGCTCCACAAGCTACCCAGTGATCATGGTGGTGGAGAACCGAAGCAGGCGCGATGCTCTACGTTACGTGCTCTTGCCGCCAGACATCTCGATGGGCAACGGGAGGGCAACGGATTCGCTGAACCGAGACTACGGGCAAGACATAGGTCAGGATGCGATGCTGGGAGGGGTCTGGCCGCCTCCGCGTGGTGAGAGAGCAGCACTGATGCGGAAACTGGAGGCGGCTGGGGCGGGACTTGGTGAGGTTAGCGACCACGTCTTCCAAGGGCTAATAACGAGCGCCGACAGAGTCTACACGGTATCGAGGCGCGGCGCGGAACCAGGGGGCTGCGCGAGAGTCTACTCGCGCGCGACGGGCCGGGAATACGTGCTGGAGGATGCCCTACTTCACCCGCTACTGCAAGGCAAAGCGGTCAACCGCTACCACGTGAACTGGGCCGACGAGACGTTGATTTTCCCTTACGACACTTCGGGGGACACAGCGCGGCTAATTCCCATTGCCGTGCTTCAAGAGCAGTATCCGCTGACCCACAGGTATCTAGAAGACAACCGGAGTACCCTACAGAACAGAGAAAAGGGCAAGATGCGGGGTGAAGGTTGGCACGGTTATAGTCGTATTCAGAATATGTCCCTGCATGGGCAACGCAAGCTGGTGATACCAAGGCTCGTCTATCACCTAGAGGCCGCGTATGACCCGAATGGCTTGTGGTACCTGGACAACGTGGACGTCGGAGGCGTGATCCTGAAGGACGGGAGCGATAAGAACTACAAATACGTGCTAGGTTTGCTGAATAGCAGGCTGCTAGATTTCTACTTCCGGCAGATAAGCGCTCCATTCAGAGGCCAATACCGATCTGCTAACCGGCAGTTCATCTCTCCGCTGCCCATAAAGCAGATCAACCCGAACAACAAGGATGAGTCACGGTTGCGCGCTGTCCTCGTGACCCTTGTGGAGGGCGTGCTGAAGCTGAAGGAGCAACTGGCTACCAAGGAGGAAGCTCACGATGAGGAGCGGGCGCGGATCCAGCGGGAGATCGAGCAAACTGACAGGGGGATCGACGATTTGGTTTATGACCTCTACGGCATGACGCGGGAAGAGCGGGCCATCGTGGAAGACGAATCCCGGCGGTAGGGAGACAACCATGTTTGCGCTGGTACTGGCGGGCGGTAAGGGCGAGCGGCTGCGGCCGCTGACGGCCGACCGGCCAAAGCCGATGGTGCCCGTCGGCGACAAGCCGATCCTGCAGCATCACCTGGAGTGGCTGGCGGGCAACGGCGTGTCGGACGCGGTGCTGCTCTGCGGCTACATGCACGAGGCCATCGAGGAGTACTTCGGCGACGGCGAGCGGCTCGGACTGCGCATCCGCTACTCCATCGAGGACTCGCCGCTGGGCCGCGGCGGCGCGTTCAAGCGCGGCTTCCAGCAGGTGCCAGCGAGCGAAAAAACCGTCATCGGCACTAACGGCGATAACATCGTCGAACCGCCACTGGCGCCGCTCCTGCGCCGTCACAGGCGGTCCCACGCGGTAGCGACGGTGCTGCTGGCGCCGCTGCGCAGCCCGTACGGCATCGTGAGGCTGTCGCGGGGGAGTCGCGTGCTGGGGTTCGAGGAGAAGCCGCTGCTGCCGTACTGGGTGAACGCGGGGGTGTACGCGCTGGAGCGCGAGTTCTTCGCGATGCTGCCGGACGTGGGCGACCACGAGACGACGGTGTTTCCGGAGCTGGCGTCGCAGGGGAGGCTGTTCGGGTTCAGGAGCGATGCTTACTGGAAGCCTATCGATACGGTGAAGGACGTGACGGAGGCGGCGGCGCACCTGGCGGGGAATGGGTAGGGGGAATATCAAGAATTGTAGCCGAGGCTTTCCAGCCTCGGCGTCCGACATAGCCAGGCTAGAAAGCCTGGCCTACGGAAATGGCG
This sequence comes from Dehalococcoidia bacterium, assembly GCA_022865685.1. GTDB lineage: Bacteria > Chloroflexota > Dehalococcoidia > DSTF01 > JALHUB01 > JALHUB01. The sequence continues at coordinate 8,321 of JALHUB010000202.1, forward strand.
ATGGGGAAAAACGGTCGGGCGAGACGCCCGACCTACGCGCGCGGTGTAGGCACCACCTTGGTGAGATTGCGTCTAGGGAGTGAATGACGATGGGAAGCGAAATCAAGTTCGGCACGGACGGCTGGCGGGCGATTATCGGCGACGACTTCACGTTTGAGAACGTGCGGGTCTGCGGCCAGAGCGTCGCGCAGTACCTCATAGAGAGCGGCATGGCGCCGCGCGGTCTCATCGTCGGCTATGACACGCGGTTCGCCTCCGAGGACTTCGCGGCGGCCGTCGCGGAGGTCGTCGCGGCGAACGGCGTCAAGGTGTTCCTGTGCGACCGCGCGACGCCGA
>JALHUB010000203.1 GCA_022865685.1 Dehalococcoidia bacterium
AGGTCAACCGTCGCCTCCGTCTGTCCGGCGCGCACGAGGACGCCGCCCTCGCGAGCCCGCAGCGGGAACATGTGGCCCGGCATGACTAGATCCTCGGGGCGGGCGTCCGGATCGGCGAGCACCTGCACAGTGCAGGCGCGGTCCGCCGCCGAGATGCCCGTCGTGACGCCGCAGCGCGCCTCGACGGACACGGTGAAGCCGGTACCGAAGTGTGAGTCGTTGCGGCCGACCATGAGCGGGATGCGCAGCTCGTCGAGGCGCTCGGCGCACATGGCGACGCATATCAGGCCGCGGCCGTAGCGGGCCATGAAGTTGATGGCGTCGGCGTCGACGAACTGGGCCGGCAGCGTGAGGTCGCCCTCGTTCTCGCGGTCCTCGTCGTCGACGATAATCACGAAGCGCCCCTTACGGTACTCTTCGATCGCCTCTTCGATTGGGGACAGCTCTGTCCGGGTCTTCTTCGTCACTCTTCCGTCTCCGTTATTGCTGACGCGCGGTCAGCAACTGCTCCACGTACCGCGCGATGATATCCGTCTCCAAGTTTACCGCATCGCCGGCTTTTCGGCGAGCAAGGTTCGTGTTCGCCTGTGTGTAGGCGACCAGCGACACCACGAACGACGACTCGTCCCGCTCCACGACGGTCAGGCTAACGCCGTCGACGGCAATCGGCCCCTTGATGACGACGTAGCGCATCAGCTCCGGCGGCGCGGCATAGCGTGCCAGGATCGCGTCCGCTTCCGGCGTCAGCGACAGCAGTTGCCCCCGGCCTTCGACGACGCCGCGCACGAGGTGGCCGCTCAGGCGGCTGGCGAGCGTCAGCGACCGCTCCAGGTTGACGGCATCGCCCTTCGCGAGCGTCTCCAGGTTGCTGCGACGGTAGGTCTCAGGCATGACGCTGAAGGTGAAGGTCTCCTCGTCCATGTGGGCGACGGTGAGGTCGACGCCGTTGATGGCGATACTATCGCCGAGGTTGGTGCCCCAGAGGGTGCGTCGCGCCTCGACGACGAGCCTGCCGCCGCCGCTCTCTCTGACAACGCCTACTTCTTCGATGATGCCTGTGAACATGGCGGCCTCCTCAAGCTGGCCCGTCGGCGGGCGGCTGTCTTCAGCGATGTAGAGGAGGGCTTCAGCCCTCCACGTCTTGTCGCCAAGGACTGACAGCTCCCATTCCAGCTACTAACGATCCGGAAAATGGACAGTCAACTATGTCCTCCACTAGCCCGACGCGCACTGGATTTCCCCAAGTATAGGCCGCCACGGACTCTAATCGCTCCTCCCTGCGCAGGACGTGATCGTAGTAGCTCCTCTGCCAGAAGGGGCCGTCCCATCCGAGAGTCTTCTTGCAGTAGTAGCCGGTACGCTGCTTGAACGTCCTCATGAACACAGGCAGATCGGCATTCTCTCCAGCGGCCAGTAACAGATGAACGTGATCGGGCATGTAGCAATAGGCGAGCACTTCCATGCCGTGCTCGTCCGCGGAAGTCCGCAGCATTGAGACGCAAGGGTCAACGATTTCCTGCGTCGTGAAAGCGGGACGGCGCTGCCACACGGCGACGGTCACGAAGTAGGCTGCGCAGCCTGAATAGACCTGCAAGTCCAGCCGATTGCTCTTTCGTCGGTACGTTGGTTCATCTCCAATGACGTGGAGGGCTGAAGCCCTCCTCTACAT
>JALHUB010000204.1 GCA_022865685.1 Dehalococcoidia bacterium
ACGGGCGAGGTGCCGAAGCCGCTGGGGACGCGCCATCCCGTGGCGACGCCCTTCCAGGCGTTCCCGACGAAAGACGGCTACATCGTCCTCGCGCTGAGCTGGGGCATCGAGAACCAGTGGGAGCTGTACTGCGCGACCATCGGCCGCCACGACCTCATCGACGACCCGCGCTTCGACACGCCGGCGTTGCGCACGGAGCACCACGGCGAGCTGGAGCCGCTGCTCATCGAGGCGATGCGCAAGAAGACGACGGCGGAGTGGCTGCGCGAGTTCGACGCCATAGGCCTGCCCTGCGGGCCGCTGAACAACATCCCTCAGGCGGCGGAGCAGCCGCAGGTGAAGGCGCGGGGGATGCTCGTCGAAGTGGAGCACCCGGTCATCGGCAGGCTGCCGCTGCCCGACACGCCGGTCAAGCTGTCGCGGACGCCCGGGGGCATACGCGGCGCATCGCCGGCGCTCGGCGAACACACCGACGCGGTGCTGCGCGACCTCCTAGCCCTCAGCGACGACGAAATCGCCGACCTCCACCGCTCCTCCGTCATCTAGCGCTTCCCCTCGTGCATCGTAGCCGAGACTTTCCAGTCTCGGCGTGCTCGCCCCGCGAGAATTCCCCGCAAGAAGCCTGCCCCACCCCCTTGACAAATCCCCCATATCTAGCTAGGCTATATATCTAGCAGGGCTAGGTATCGAACACCGGAGACAGGAAGACAGTGGAAGCACGAAGCAATAGCTACTGGGAGATGCTCATCAACCGCAGCGTGCAGCGGTTCTTCCTCCTCTTCGCTCTCCACCAGCGCCCCATGCACGGGTACGAACTCGCCCACACCATCCGCGACGCCTGCGGCGGCTGCTGCGAACCCACCGACGCCATGATCTATCCCGCCCTGCGCGAGATGGTCAACGGCGGCTACATCGACTGCCGCGACGAGGTCGTCGCCGGTCGGACGCGAAAGGTCTGCCGCCTCACGGAGAAGGGCGAGGAAGCATATCGCGCGGCCGCGACCGCCTGGCAGCACATGCTGGGCCCGTTGAACCGCGCCGTTGACGCTGCCCTCAAGCCGTCGCGAAAACCGGCAATGGCGGCAAAATGCTGCACTCCGGCAGCGAAAGGGGACAGGAAATGACTACCTCACGAGATGTCGCACGGGCGGTCCTGAACCGCGACGCCATGGTCTACCCGGCCATGCGCGACCTGGTAGAGGGCGGCTACCTCGATTGCCGACAGGAGGACATTGAGGGAGAGCGGCGGCATGTCTGTCGACTCACCGAGAAGGGCAAAGAGGCGTATCTCGCGACGGCGAGGGTCTGGGAGCTGATGCGCTGACTTCGGGCAAACGCGCTGCATCATCGATGCTGATAACGAATCGATCCACGAGGCCGAAAGGAGACTACCATGACCGGGAACAACCCCGAAGACATCAAGCGCGCGGTCCTGAGCCGCTATAGCCGCCACGCCCAGCGACGTCTTGCGGCGCTCGAGGAGACGGGCGCATCATCCTGCTGCGGCGCCCCGCAACCGGCCGTCGACGAAGCGTCGAGCTGCTCCTGCTGCGGCGAGACCGACGCCCTCGCCGACGCCAACGTCACCCAGGCGCTGTACTCGGCGGACGAGCTACGCGACCTGCCGGAGGACGTGCTCACGTCGCTCGGCTGCGGCAACCCGACGGCCATCGCCGGCCTGAACGAGGGCGAGTCGGTGCTCGACCTGGGCAGCGGCGGCGGCCTCGACTGCTTCCTCTCGGCGCAGAAGGTCGGGCCGAAGGGCCGCGTCGTTGGCCTCGACATGAGCGCGGACATGATCCAGCTAGCGCGTCGCAACGCCGGCCGCATCAGCGCCGAGAACGTGCGCTTCCGCCTGGGCGAGATGGAGGACATGCCCTTCGCCGACGCCTCGTTCGACGTCATCATCTCCAACTGCGTCATCAACCTCTCGCCCGACAAGGACGCCGTCTTCCACGAGACCCTGCGCGTGCTGAAGCCGGGCGGACGGCTACGGGCGTCGGACATCGTCTTCGCGCGCGAGCCGACGGAGCAGGAGCGAAGCGACCTCGCGAGTTGGACGGCGTGCATCGCCGGCGCCCTCACGGAGGCCGACTACGCGTCGAAGCTGCGCGCCGCCGGCTTTGAGGACGTGCGCCTGGAGCCGAAGGAGGGCACAGCCCCCGACAGCAACCTCTTCAGCGCCTACATATCGGCGACGAAGAGGCGCTAACGCCCAGGAGCGGCCACACTCGGCCACTCCGCTGTCTCCACCTCCAGGCCGACTGCGGGTTCTCCCCGTTGTTGACGACTATCTCTACGGCTGTCACAATTCTTCGGACTCGCGCGAGTCCCGTGCAGCCGCGTGAAAGGGAGACGCCAGATGTTCAAAAAGCTCGCCACAATCCTCGGCATGCTGCTCGTCGTTCTCGCCGTGGCCTGCGGCTCGGACAAAGAGTCGACATCCGACAAGGTCCAGAATGACAAGACCCCGGCCGCGACCAAGGCCGCAGCGACGAAGGCCGCGCCCACCAAGGAGGTCACGGAAGAGGCCGATGCAACCGAGGAGGCCGACGGCGGAGACTCCGCGGGCGCCCTGGAATCGCTGAGCTTCCTCACCGGAGGGATGTTCGGCGGAGAGAGCCAGACCGGCTCCCCTGAGGCGGCAGACCCGGAGCTCGCAAACCTGCTCATCACGGACACCGACCTGCCGACCACCTTCGCCGGCGTCGGCGGTGACACAGGCTTCAGCATGACGCTGCCGCAGGGCGAGGCCAAGATGGCAATGCGCACCTTCTCGGAAGGTGATCCCAACATGTCGCAGATGACGCCGACAATCGTCTCCGCGGCGATGTCGATGCCTCCTGCGGCCCTCGATGAGTTCGATTCGCAGCTCGCCCAGCTTGATAAGATGACCACCGAAGACATCCAGGAGGCCATGGGCGGCGCGTCGATGATGGGTATCGAGTTCAAGGAGCTCAGCGTCGGGACAATCAGCCTCGGCGATGGCGGCATGAGCATGCACATGGTCATGGACATGAGCGGCCTCGTCGAGGGGCTGGGCGAACTGGCCGAGGAAATGGGGGGATTCCCGACGGCGCTTTCGTTTGACATGATCGTCTTCAAGAAGGGCGACGTCGTCCTCATGGCCATGACGATGCTGCCCGCGGACCAGGAATCGCCGGTCGACGTGCAGTCGCTTGTAGAGATCATGGAGTCCAGAGCCCAGTAACACAGTCACCCTTCTGAGAGCATCGGGTCGCGGGGCAGCTTCGACTGTCCTGCGGCCCTTCTCTATCCCAAGCTGGCCCCTGCTCAGCGTGACGTTTGCGTGCAAAAACAGCATAAAAAGCCAATAAGCCTTGACAACCAGCTTAAGCGCATCCTATAGTTTGAATAGGCAGAAAGCCTTTCTCGAACGGGGGAGCGAAAGGACGCGAGTGTGAAAGGGCCGCTATTCCAGACTGAGAACCTGCACGTCAGCGTCGAAGGCAAGGAGATCGTCAAGGG
>JALHUB010000205.1 GCA_022865685.1 Dehalococcoidia bacterium
GGAGCACGTGCGACTCCTCGGCTGCGCCCGCCGCGACGCGACGCTTTTTCGGCCGCTGGCGGAGGGATGCCCGGTCCTGCGCGTGGAGGCGGTCTACGCCGCAGAGCAGGAGATGGCGCTCACGCTGCAGGACTTCATGGAGCGTCGGACGGAGCTGATGCTCTTCGACCCCGAGCACGGGCTTGACGGCGCTGAGGAGGCTGCCAACCTGATGGGCGGCGTCCTCGGCTGGAGCCGTCACGAGCGGCAGCGGCAGGTGGCGCTCTACAAGGATGCCGTCGCCGGCATGACTGCTTTCGCCAAAGAGAGCGTGGCGTTGCCCGCAGGAGAGAGCTAGTGGCGGATACACTGATCATCGTCAACCCGCGGTCGGCGAACGGGCGAGCGGGGAGGAACTGGCCGCAGATCGAATCGACGTTGAAGTCGCGGCTGCCGTTCCCTTTCGAGGTCGCCTTCACGGAGCGCCAGGGCCACGCGACGGAGATCGCACGAGAGGCGGCGCCGCGCTGCGAGCGGGTCGTCGTCCTCGGCGGCGATGGTACGCTGAACGAAGAGGTGAACGGCCTCGTCGCGGATGACCGGCCGGTCAACGCCGATGCGCTCCTGGGCATCATCCGCTACGGCACCGGCGGCGATTTCGCGCGCGGCCTGGGTATCCCCGCGAAGCTGGAGGGCGCCGTCGACAGGCTGGCGTCGGGCAGCCCGCGGGAGGTGGACGTCGGCAAGGTGACGTTTCGGCGGCACGAGGGCGGCGAAGGCGTTCGCTATTTCATCAACGAAGGCGAGATCGGCATGGGCGCCGCCGTGTGCGAGGCGGTGAACCGCAGCTCTAAGGGGTTGGGTGGGTCCCTGTCGTTCATGCGGGCGATACTTTCGACGATGCTGCGTTACCCGAACCAGACGGTGCGGTTATCGCTGGGGGGCGCGCCCGCGGAGTCGCTGCTGATCAACAACGTCTGGCTGGCGAACGGCGCTTACTCCGGAGGGGGCATCCGCTCGGCTCCGCGGGCGCGCCTCGACGACGGCCTCCTGGACGTCGTCATCGTCAAGGGCGGCAACCTGCTGACGAAGCTTCTCGGCATTCCCGCGCTGCGTTCCGGCGCCTTCGTGAAGTCGAAGAACGTCGACTACCGGACGGCCAGCCGCGTCGAGGCGGAATCGGACGCCCCGGTGCCCATCGAAGTCGAAGGCGAGCCCATCGGCACGCTGCCGGCGGTGTTCGAGATCATCGGCGCGCGCCTCCGCGTCATCGCCTGACCGCTGTCGGCTCCCGACGTGTCGCATCGAACCTGTCGAAAACGGCTGTTACCCCCTAGCCAGAGGCGCTCCGCTGCTCTATCATCGGACGTGTCGGGCAAGACATGGACTTAGAGGCGGAAGGAGGGGACCCCAGAATGACCGTTCCCTGCATCATCATTCGACTCGGGACCATCGACTACATGGAGGCGTGGGACCTCCAGAAGCGCCTCGCCGACGAGGTCAAGGCCGGCCACGACGGATGGCTGCTGGTCCTCGAACACCCGCACTCCTACACCTTCGGGCGCGCCGGCAACGCCGATAACCTGCGCCTGACGCCTGAACAACTCGAAGAGCGCGACGCTAAGGTCTACTGGGTCGACCGCGGCGGCGACATCACGTACCACGGACCGGGACAGCTCGTCGGATACCCGATCGTCGACCTCCACAACTGGAGCGAGGGGCCGCGCTGGTTCGTCCGGGCCCTGGAGAGCGCCCTGATTGAAGCCATCGGCACGTTCGGGATCCAGGCGGAAGTGTCCGAAGGGCGCCCCGGCGTCTGGGCCGGCAACGAGAAGCTTGCCGCCATCGGCCTGCACATATCGCAGGGCGTGACCACGCACGGATTCGCCCTCAACGTCGACACCGACCTCAGCTATTTCGATCACATCGTCTCCTGCGGTCTGCATGACGCCGACGTGAGCTCCATCGCCCGCATGACGGGCCGGCCGGTCGGCGTGGGCGAGGCGGCGGACGCTGTCATCGCTGCCCTGACGAAGCACCTGGACCTCGACGTGCGCATCGGCTCCGTCGAGGAGATGATGGCGGCTCTCCCGGCGAGTTGAATCGTCACGGCACCCTCGACCTCCCTCGCGAACTTCTTCGACCTGCTATTATGGGCTTGCATGGAGTCTGAAGCTGTCGAAGGACCGAGGCGCTTGCCCGCATGGCTGAAGGTTCGAGCCCCGGGGGGCGAGGGCTACCTTCGCGTGAAGGGCCTGCTGCGTCGCGCGGGGCTGCACACGGTGTGCGAGGAGGCCGCCTGCCCCAATATCGGCGAGTGCTTCGAGGCGGGCACGGCGACATTCCTCATCCTCGGCGACGTCTGCACGCGCGCCTGCCGCTTCTGCGCCATAACGAGCGGCCGCCCTGAGCCGGTCGATGCGGAGGAGCCGCGACGGGTGGCGGAGACGGTGGCGCTGCTGGGGCTGCGACACGCCGTCGTAACGTCGGTGACGCGCGACGACCTGGCAGACGGCGGCGCGGGCGTCTTCGCTTCGACGATCCGTGAGGTCCACCGCCTTTCGCCGCCGACGGCTGTTGAGGTGCTGATTCCGGACCTGCGCGGCGATTGGCAGGCGCTGGCGGCCATAGCGGAAGCCGGTCCGGACATCCTCAACCACAACGTCGAGACCGTGCCGCGACTCTATCGCAGCGTCAGGCCGCAGGCGGTCTACCTGCGTTCCCTCGATTTGCTGCGTCAAGCGAAGACGCTGCGGCCCGGCATGTCGACGAAACGCGGCATCATGCTCGGCCTGGGCGAAGAGCCGGCGGAGATACGGGAGGCGATGGTCGACCTGCGCGACGCCGGCTGCGATATCCTGACGCTGGGGCAGTACCTCCGTCCCAGCCCGCGGCATCTGCCCGTGACGCGATTCTATCCGCCGGA
>JALHUB010000206.1 GCA_022865685.1 Dehalococcoidia bacterium
CGACTTGAAGCCGTTCCTGTTAGACAAGAACTACGCCGATTTCGCCAACAAGCCCTACGATGAGGCGCTGGCGGAGCTGCTGAAAGGACTGCGGCGGCCGGAGATGAAGAAGCCGAGGCGAAGCGGGAAGTCCTCCTGACCTGATATGATGGAAGCAAGGAGGCTTCCATCATGGCAGGGATCGCTGACGACGTCACCAAGCTCATAGGCAACACACCGCTCGTGCGGCTGAACCGGCTGACGGCGGACCTCGACGCCACCGTCGTCGCCAAGCTCGAATCGTTCAACCCGCTGGGCAGCGTCAAAGACCGCATCGGCGTGTCGATGATCGACGCGGCGGAGCGTGAAGGGCGTGTCACCAAGGACACCCTCATCGTCGAGCCGACGAGCGGCAACACGGGCATCGCCCTCGCCTTCGTTTGCGCGGCCAGGGGCTATCGCGCCGTCCTCACCATGCCCGACACGGTCTCCGTGGAGCGCCGCCAGATCCTGAAGACGCTTGGCGCGGAGATCGTCCTGACACCCGGAGCTGACGGGATGCCCGGCGCCATCAGGAAGGCCGAGGAGATCATCGCCGGCAATGCCAACGCTTTCATGCCGCAGCAGTTCCTCAACCCGGCGAACGCGGCCATCCACCGCCAGACCACGGCCGAGGAGATCTGGCGCGACACCGGCGGCAAGGTCGATATCTTCGTCGCGGGTGTGGGCACCGGCGGCACGATAACCGGTGTGGCGGAGGTCCTCAAGCAGCGCAAGCCGGGGCTCAGGGTCGTCGCCGTGGAGCCTGCGACTTCGCCGGTGCTGTCGGGCGGGCAGCCTGGCCCGAATCGAATACAGGGCATCGGCGCCGGCTTCGTCCCCGAGATCCTGCGCGTCGAACTGATCGACGATGTGGTGCAGGTCACCGACGCCGACGCCGGCGAGACGGCGCGACGCCTGGCAAAGGAAGAGGGCATATTCGCGGGCATCTCCTCCGGTGCGGCTGCCTGGGCGGCGCTGGAGGTCGCGCGACGGCCGGAGAACACCGGAAAGCTCATCGTCGTCATCCTGCCGGACACCGGCGAGCGCTACCTCAGCACGTGGCTCTTCCAGATAGAGAACACGACGGCGCCGAAGATCTGACGGAGGCGCGAGATGGACGCGTACAAGACGATCATCAGCAAGCGCGATACGCGGTCCTACTCCGACCGGCCGATATCCGCTGAGTCGCTGCACCGCATCCTCCAGGCGGGCCGCATGGCGGGCAGTGCCAAGAACGTGCAGCCGTGTCGATTCGTCGTCGTGCGGAGCGCGGAGAAGAAGCGGGAGCTGGCGGGCTGCGGGCAGTTCGCGCAGCAGGTCCCGAACGCGGCGGTGGCAATCGTGGTGGTCATTCCCAACGACGGCCGCGAGTTCGACGCCGGGCGCGCAGCGCAGAACATGATGCTCGCGGCGTGGTCGGAGGGGATAACGTCCTGCGCCGTGACGATGCACGACGCCGACTGTGCGCGACGCGTGCTGCGCCTGCCCGAAGGCTACCGGGTGGCGATCGTCATTCCGTTCGGCTATCCGCCGACAGAGGGCATGAAATCGGGCGGAGCGAAGCGGCTGCCGCTGGAGGAGATAGTCCACAACGA
>JALHUB010000207.1 GCA_022865685.1 Dehalococcoidia bacterium
CTGGCGGTGCGCTCCGTGCTCGTCGCCTATCGTTTCCACTCGCAGCCCCTGGAGCTGGCGCCGGCGAATGCCCTCACGATCGTGACGCACCTCTCGGTGGGGCTGCTCCTGACGCTGGGCTACGTGTGGGAAGGGTCGGACATCAAAGGGTTGGGATACGTCATTGGCCTGGCCGTCCTCTTTACCCTGATCGTCGCCTTCGTGAGCAAGGGGATCGAGCAGGAAAAGCAGGCATTCCTCGCCTCGAGGCAGGCGCTACCGGCCGGTCGCGGCTAGCCGGGCGGCGCGGTGGAAGAGAAGCGGGGCCGCGCGCGTTACGTCCGCGGCCTTTTCGACAGCATAGCCTCTCGCTACGACCTCGCGAACGCGGTCATCACCCTGGGCCGGATCAAGAAGTGGCGGCAGTGTCTTGTAGGTGAGATCAACCTTCCTGACGCGCCCCTCGTTCTCGACCTAGCGACCGGCACCGGCGACCTTGCGCTGGCGATTGCCCGCCGTTCTCCGCGGGCACGCGTCGTCGGCGTCGACCTGTCGCTGGAAATGATGGGCCACGGTCGGGAGAAAGTGCGTCGCGCCGGGCTGGACGGGCGGATTTCGTTCGTGCTGGCCGACGTCACGGCACTGCCCTTCCGCGACGACGTCGCTGATTGCGTCGTCGACGCGTTCCTGCTGCGGCACATCCCTTCACTGCCTGACGCGTTCGCCGAATTCAAGCGCGTCCTGGAGTTCGGCGGCGAAATCGCCTCGCTGGAGCTGACGCAGCCGACGAACCCGGTGTTTCGCCCCGTTTTCTGGTTCCTGTTCCGGAACCTGATCCCCCTGCTCGGCGGGCTCGTATCAGGCGACTATCAGGCGTTCCGCTATCTGCCGCGGTCGCTCCAGCCGTACCCCGGTCATGCGGAGATGTCAGCCATCATGCGAGGCGCGGGCTACGAGAACGTCAGATGCCGGCTCATGTGGGGAGGCGCTGTGGCGGTGCACGCCGGGACGAAGCCCGACTAGGGCGGCTCGATGCGATAGCTGCACGCCGCGTCGCCGCGGACGATGCAGGTCTCCAGGCGCGCCGACGTCTCCAACAGGTGGCCCACGAACTGCGAGTCGAGGTAGCAGAGGTCCTTGTGGGCGCGGGCGACGTCCGGGTAGGGACAGGTTAGGCGGTTGATGAAATGCGCGCCGCCTTCGATAGAGGTCGACACAAGACAGCCCTCACCCTCCATGATCCGGGCCACTTCGGCGATGCGCGCCGGCAGGTCGAGGCCGGCCACACGGCCGAGGTAGGGCTCCGCTTTTCGCCTCGCCGCCTTCTGTAGAAGCTCCTGTACGCCCTCGTCGCCGCCCGCCGACCTCACCTCTTCCAGGAGGAGCGAAGCGAGCGTCGCGTACTCTTTCGGGTAGAGGGCATCGCCGAGACCGGTGAGCGAATAGACGAGCGCCGGGCGGCCGACGCGACCGCGTTCTTCGTGGCCCTGGATCAGGCCGTCGCGCTCGAGGATCGTGAGGTGCTGGCGGATGCCGGTGGAGGTGAGACCGAGCAGCTCGCCCAGCTCTTTGACGGAGCCCTTTCCGTAGCGACGGAGGTGGTCCAGTATTTGCCGGCGAGTCGGTTGCATAGGCTCTTGTTAGGGTTAATGCACAATGGCCAATAACATCTGACTGAAGTATGCTAACACAGCCGCCGGTGATCGACAATCTCTGTCGTCGTCGCTCGCGTGCATCACTGGCGGCCACTATAATCACACTGGAGAGAGTTTCTATGGTAAGTGAAAAAGGGCCGATGGCGCGAAAGGTGCAGGCCGACGTCGTGATCGAGACGGCGGCCAGGCAGATGCGTGAGCTTCTGCAGGAGGCCGTCGCTCGCCTCGACCCCTTTCCGCCTTTCCCCGGCTCGTTCTTCACCTACGGAATCGAGATCGAAGGCGGCGCCGCCGAGGGCGCGGAGCGCGGCTGTGTCGTGCTCGGCCCGGACGGCGAGCTGTACGAGCTGGAGATAGGCATCGACTTCACCCAGGGGAACATAGATCCGGTCGCCGCTCGCGATGAGTCGCTGAAGCCGCTGGAGCTGCACCCCCGCGACTACCTCGTGTATGCCTATAACGCCCTGACCCGCGTGACCGAGCTGCTGCTGGAGCAGCAGGCGGAAAGGCCGAGCTGAGAGCGCTCCTTTTCCGATGTGCCGGCGCCTTCGTTCGGGAGGCGTCGTTTTTGGTATCATAGACGTTGCGTTCTGAGGAGGCTTTTCGAAGGCGATGCTAAGTCAGGCTCGGCGCCTCGGCAGCGAATCGGGGAAGGGGCGGCACTCGCTTAACGGCGTGCAGACTGCCTCCTTCGCCCTGGCGCTGGCCGTCCTCCTGGTGCTGGCGCTCCTGCCGGTGTTTCCTCGTCAGCTCGAGACCAGGGAGGGCGACACCGCCTCGCGCACCTGGCAGGCGCCTCGCGATTTCTCCTTCGAAAGCCAGGTCCTCACGGAGAAACAGCGCGAGCAGGCGGCTGCTGCCGTTCCCGATGTTCTCGTCTTCAGCGGGGACGTGCAGAACGAGCAGATGGGCAAGCTTGAAAGACTGATTACCGACGTCGAGAGCGTGCGGAGTTCCTCCAACCTGACCCGCTCGCAGAAGCTGAGCGCCCTCCGCGGCACAGAGAACCTCTTCGCGCCCGACTACGAGCCGTTCATTCTGGATATGCCGTCCGACCAGTGGCAGCGCGTATCGGAGGGGGCGAAGAGCGTGCTCGACAAGGTGCTCGCCGCCGCTGTCGCGCGTGGCCAGGAGAACTCGATGGCGGACCAGGTACCCCAACTGATCGATCCTTCCCTCTCGGTCGAAGAGGCGACGCTCGTCAGCTCGCTGGTCAAGCCTCTCATCGTGCCCAACCTGGAGGTCGACCACACCAAGACGGCCGAGGCCAGGGAGGCCGCGCGGGCCGCGATTGCGCCCGTCCGCGTCTCCTACACGAAGAGCCAGGTGATCGTCCGCAGCGGGGACGTTATCGACAGCACCGCGATGGAGGCGATGCGGGAGGCGGGCCTGCTGTCGCGGCGCCTGGAGTGGCGGAGCGTGGCCGCTGTCGTCGTGCTGTCCGTCATCTCCGCGGGCATGCTGGGCTTTTACATCTACGCCTTC
>JALHUB010000002.1 GCA_022865685.1 Dehalococcoidia bacterium
ACCTTCGGCCTCGATAAGCTCGGCCTCGGCCTCATCGCCAACGTGGCGGGCTTCACCTTCGGCGCCGGCGCTTTGCCTTCCGGCGTCCTCTCCGACTGGCTGACCTCGCGGCGCGTCCTCCGCCTTTGCTTCCTCGCTGCGGCGGTCGCCTCCCTGCTCGTCGCCACCGCTTCGTCGACCCTGATGCTCGGCGTCTTCATGGCGGTGCTCGGCCTCTGCATCGGCCTCTACCACCCCGCGGCGACCTCTCTCATAGCGCAGGGCGCGCGGCAGCGCGGCCTCGTGCTCGGCTACCACGGGATGTCGGGGAACATCGGTCTCGCCCTCGCGCCGGCGCTGGCGACGCTGTTCGGCGTGACGGTCGGCTGGCGCTGGGCCTACGTCTTCCTGGCGCTCATGGCCCTGGCGATGGTCGGCCTGCTCCAGTTGCTAACGCTTCCCACCGTGGAGCGCGCGTCGGCCCGCGCATCGAGGCAAGCGACGCCGCAGCGCAGCCTGCCTCTCTTGCCGCTGGCCTTCATAATCGGGGCATTCGTGACGAACGGCTTCATCTACCGCGGCAGCATGACCTTCCTGCCGACGCTGATCAAGGAGCAGGTGCACGTCCACGTCCTGGGGATGGACCAGGCGGCGCTCGCCGGCTCCCTGACGACGTTAGCCCTGCTCGTAGGCGGCATCGGCCAGTACCTCGGCGGCCGCCTCTCCGACCGCGTGCCCCTGGAGCGTCTCGCCCTGCAGATAACCATCGTCGTGGTGCCGTCGCTCCTATTCGTCGGCATCGGCGGCGGCTTGCTTGTCGTGGTGGCGGCGACCACCTTCATCTTCTTCAACTTCAGCGGCCAGCCGGTGTTCAACAGCCTTCTCGCCGAATACGTCCCCGGCTCGGCCCTTGGGCGCGGCTACGGGCTGTCCTTCTTCGCGTCGTTCGGACTCGGCTCCGTCGCCGCAACCTTTGCCGGTTTCATGGCCGACCGCTGGGGCACCTCGTCGGTCTTCCTGGGCCTTGCGGCGTTCAGCCTCCTGACGGCGGCGCTGGCGGTGGCGTTGTGGCGCCTCTCGACGCGGGGCGCCCTACCGCGCGCCGTCCCTGAAGTCGAAGCCGTCGCTCCGCTGGCCCCCGACGACGCATAAAAACGTAGCCGAGACTTTCCAGTCTCGGCGTCTAATCTTGGCCAGACTGGAAAGTCTGGCCTACGGGACCATACCGCGTGGAGGCCTGCGGGACCGGCCTTGCCGCGCTAGGCGACCAGCGACACCGACTCCCGCTCGATCCGGTCGAGGACCGTCTCGCGGATCCGCGCGACGGCGCCCACGTCCGGCTGCGACTGCGTCTTGTCAGCCGCGCCTGCGATCAGCGGCCGCAGCCACTGCCCGTCATCGAGGACTGCTTCCTGCTTGTAGGACTTCCTGCTTATCACCGTTTCTGCCTCCAAGCAGATAATCGGCAGAATGCGGCAACTCTGTCGCGGGACTCCCCCGTAGGGCGGGAATCCTGCCGCCTCGAAAGGAAAGGACTGCCGGACGAGACGCGCGACCTACGCCGGAAGTATGACACCGCGCTCTCGCCGGTTCCGTGGTCTCAGCTTGACAGGGCAAGCGGGGCTCTGCTAGCATTGACAAAACGTCGATAAGTAGTAAAGGCACATGATGACTGGCGTGATGGCGATGCGCCGGCCCGAGCAAGTCGGGCCTTAATACAGCGGAATTTCCCCAGGGTGCTGGCAGCCCGCCCTGGCGGGCTGTTTTCATTCTCGACAAGGATCGCCGTCATGTCATACGCCAAAGCTTTACACTGCCGCGAGTGCGGCCGCGAATACCCCCTCCAGCCGTCCCACGTCTGCGAGTTTTGCTTCGGACCGCTCGAAGTCACCTACGACTACGACGCCCAAAGGAAGGCCGTCAGCCGCCGGAGCATCGAAAGCGGCCCTCTCTCCCTCTGGCGCTACCGCGACCTCCTTCCCTGCGACGCCGACCGTGCCGTCGACCTCAACGCCGGCTTCACGCCGCTCCTGCGCGCGCGCAACCTGGGCGAGGCGCTGGGCCTCAGCCAGCTCTACATCAAGAACGACTGCACCAACCCTACCTGGTCGTTCAAGGACCGCGTCGTCGCCGTTGCCAGCACGAAGGCGCTGGAGTTCGGCTTCGACACGCTGGCCTGCGCCTCAACCGGCAACCTGGCGAACAGCGTCGCGGCGCACGCGTCGAGGGCGGGCATCAAGGCCTACGTCTTCGTGCCGTCGAACCTGGAGTCGGGGAAACTCGTCGGCTCTGCCGTCTACGGCGCCACGCTTGTAGCCGTCGACGGCGCCTACGACGACGTCAACCGCCTCTGCTCGGAGCTCGCCGACAAGTACCCCTGGGCCTTCGTCAATATCAACGTGCGCCCCTACTACGCCGAAGGCAGCAAGACGCTCGCCTACGAGGTCGCCGAACAGCTCGGCTGGCGCGCGCCCGACCACTGCATCGTGCCCATGGCCAGCGGCTCGCTCCTGACCAAGATAGGCAAGGGGCTCGACGAGATGGCGAAGCTCTGGCTCCTCGACAGCGTCCAGACGAAGATCTCCGGCGCCCAGGCGCTGGGCTGCTCGCCCATCGTCACGGCCTGGCAGGCGGGCACGCTGAACATCCGGCCGGTCAAGCCGAACACCATTGCCAAGTCGCTGGCGATCGGCAACCCCGCCGACGGCTACTACGCCCTGAAGGTGATTGGCGACTCCGGCGGCTCGGCCGTGGCCTCCGACGACGACGAGATCGTGGACGGCATCAAGCTGCTCGCCGAGAGCGAGGGCATCTTCGCCGAGACCGCGGGCGGCGTCGTCATCGCCGGCCTGAAGCGCCTCGTCGAGTCCGGCCGCGTCGACCGCGACGAGCTCGTCGTAGCGTTCATCACCGGCGCCGGCCTCAAGACGCAAGAAGCGGTAGTTGATAAGATAAACAAAGCGCTCCATATTGCGCCCACCGTCGCCTCCTTCGAGGAAGCGATCGCGCAGCGTGGCGGCGCTATCGCCGGCAATCAAGGAACGAGGTGAAACTCAGATGGCCAAGCAACGTGTCAAGTTCACCTTCCCCCAGGAGCTGATCAAGGAACCGGTCATCCACGAGTTGGGGAAGAGCTTTAACCTCATAACGAACATCCGCCGCGCCGACGTCACCGAGGACCGCGGCTGGGTCATCCTGGAGCTGGAGGGCGAGCTCGACGAGATCGAGCGCGGCGTCCAGTGGGTGGCGTCAAAGGGCGTCCGCGTCGACCCCGTCCAGGGCGACGTCGTCGAGGGCTGACCCGCAGTCCGGCGCGATCTTGCGACAACACAGGAGGAAACAGTGAGCATCACCATACGAATCCCGGCGCCGCTCCGCAGCCTGACCGGCAACAGCCAGACGGTCGAAGGCAGCGGCGCCAGTGTCCGCGACTGCATCGACGACCTCGAGGGCCGCTTTGCGGGCCTCAAGGCGCGCATTTGCGACGACAGCAGCGAGCTGCGCCGCTTCATCAACATCTACGTGAACGGCGAGGACATCCGCTTCCTTTCCGGCCTGCAGACGCCGGTGAAGGACGGCGACGAGCTGAGTATCGTGCCCGCCGTCGCCGGAGGCTGAGGAAAACCGCCCCCTTCAGCCGAAACGCGTTCGCGACCGCAACAACGGCGGCGTGTCCGTCGTTATTGATGGGGAGGATACTGTGTCGACAGAGGTACGTATTCCCGCGCCCTTCCGCCGGCTCACGGGCAATCGCGCCCGCGTCCGCGCACATGGGAGCACGGTCAGGCAGTTGCTCGGCGACCTGGAGTCGCAGTTCCCCGGCTTTCACGGCATGCTCTTCGACGAGCAGGGCCGGATACCACCACATATCAAGATCTACGCGAACGGACAGGAGATAACCGCTCTTGCCGGCCTGGACACCGAGCTGCGCGAGGGCGACCAGGTGACCATCATCCCCGCGACCGCCGGCGGCGCGCCCGATATCGAACTGACAGCCGAACAGCGCGAGCGCTACTCACGGCACATCGTGCTGCCGCGCTGGGGCGAGGAGGGCCAGCGGAAGCTGATGGCGGCGAAGGTTCTTGTTGTGGGAGCCGGCGGTCTCGGATCGCCCGTCCTCCTCTACCTGGCAGGCGCCGGCGTCGGCACGCTCGGCATCGTCGAGTTCGACACCGCGGAGATCTCCAACCTGCCGCGTCAGATCCTCCATCACATGCATGACCTCGGCCGCTCGAAGGCGCAGTCCGCCAAGGGCGCTCTCGCCGACAACAACCCGGACGTCAACGTGGTCCTCCATGAGACCTGCCTCTCCGCCGAGAACGCCCTCGACGTCATCCGCGGCTACGACGTCGTCGTTCCCGCCGTCGACAATCTGGCGACGCGCTACCTGGTGAACGACGCCTGTGTCCTCCTGCGCAAGCCCATGGTCGAGGCCAGCGTCCTCGCCTACGAGGGGCAGTGCACGGTGTTCCTCCCGGGCCAGGGCTGCTATCGCTGCCTCTACCCGGCGCCGCCTCCGCCCGGACTGATGCCGACGCCCGCCTCTGCCGGAGTGCTCAGCATCACGCCCGCGGTAATGGGGCCCATCCAGGAGATGGAGACACTGAAGCTAATACTGGGCATCGGCGACGCGCTGAGCGGCCGCCTGCTGCTCTTCGACGCCCTGGCGATGGAGTTCCGCCAGGTGAAGATCCGCCGCGACCCCAACTGCGCCGTCTGCGGGGACCATCCTACCGTCACCAGTCTCATCGACTACGACGAATTCTGCGGTATTGCCGCCGGGAGGTGACCGAGTTGCTGTACAACCGCCTCGTCGAG